>NZ_JBEYXK010000023.1:0-82986 GCF_040645035.1 Streptomyces sp. NPDC046876
GCCGGGGCCTTGTTCGAGCGCTGGGCAGGCCTTGCACCTGCATCCCCCCACAGGAAGTGGGGTGCCTTTCCTTGGACCACCAACGCCGGGCCCGCTACCGCTTGTCGCGGCCGCGAGCTCGAGATTGATCTTAGCGCACGGACCGGCCTGATGCACATCCCGTGCCCTGGCCGGATCCTGACGTCCTGTGGCCGGACGGCGCGCACCGGGAGCCGGGTCGGTTCGGCATGCTGGCGACGCGCCCCGCCGCGACGGGCGCAGCCCACTCCACCCCACCCCGGAAACGAGGACGCCCGCATGTCCCAGGCCACGACCAGCCCCGTACCCGCCACGATGCGCGCCGTCTCCCAGGACACCGCCGGAGGCCCTGACGTCCTCAAGGTGATCGAGACCCGGCGGCCGGAGCCGGGCCGGGGCGAGGTGCTGGTCCGGGTGCACGCGGCCGGGGTCAACCCGGCCGACTGGAAGGTACGGGCCCGGGGCGGGCCGGGCGGTGTCACGCCCCCGTTCGTCCTGGGCTTCGACGTGTCCGGCGTCGTCGAGGCGGTCGGCGACGGCGTGACCCTGTTCCGGCCCGGCTCGCAGGTGTACGGGATGCCGCGCTTCCCGCATCCGGCTTCCGCCTACGCCGAGTACGTCACCGCTCCCGCCCGCCATTTCGCCGCCCGCCCGGCGGGCCTGAGCCACGTCGAGTCGGGGGCCCTGCCGCTGGCCGCGCTCACCGCCTGGCAGGCGCTCGTCGACACGGCCGGCGTCCGGCCCGGACAGCGCGTGCTGGTCCATGCCGCCGCGGGCGGGGTCGGCCACCTGGCCGTGCAGATCGCCAAGGCCCGCGGCGCCCATGTCATCGGCACCGCCAGCGCCGCCAAACACGAACTGCTGCGCTCCCTCGGCGTGGACGAGCCCGTCGACTACCGCACCCAGGACGTCGCCGAGACGGTCCGCGACGTCGACGTCGTCCTCGATGCGGTCGGCGGCGCCAACGCGGCCCGCTCGCTGCGCACCCTGCGCCCGGGCGGCACGCTGGTCTCGATCCTGCCGCTCGATGCGGACTTCCCGCGCGCAGAGGCCGAGGCGGCCGGTGTGCGGGCGGTGTTCATGCTGGTGGAGCCCGACCACCAGGGACTGCGCGAGATCGCCCGGCTGGTCGAGGACGGCCGGCTGCGCGTGCTCGTCGACTCCGTCTTCCCGCTGGAGGCCGCCGCCGAGGCCCACCGGCGGGGCGAGACGGGTCGGACCACGGGGAAGCTGGTCCTCTCCGTCACGCCCTGAGCCGGGAAAGGCCGCGGCGTCCGCCCCCGGCAGGTGAGCCGGCCGGGGGCGGACGCCGAGGTCGTTGCGTTCAGGAGACGGTGATGAACCGGGCGGTGCTCGGCACCCCTTGGGCGTCGAGGGCGAAGAGCATGTAGGTGCCCGGCAGGACCACGCCCTTGTCGGCCGGGATGGACACGGTGTACGTGCCGGTCCCGGTGGCCGTGGACACCAGCGGGACCCGCCGCTGGTCGTTGTCGGTGGAGTGGGTCGCGGCCGCCGCCCGCATCAGGACGAACGAGGCCACCTGCCCCTCGGCGGCGACGGTGAGCGAGGTACCCGCCGCGGCCCGGGGCGGGACCCCGCCGGTGATGACGGGGCGCGCCTTGGGCGAGCCGTCCGCGTTGAGCAGGTACGGCGGCGTGAACACGGCCCCGTCGGCGTGGTTGGTGGCGCAGTCGCCGCACAGGCCGCCGCCGCCGGAGAAGATCCGCCCGTCGGGCAGCAGGTTCGCCGTGCTGTGGTAGTTGCGCGGGATGGCCATGGAGGCGAGCGGGGTGAAGGTGCCGGTCGCCGGGTCCCACAGCTCGGGGGTCAGCACGGAGGTGGCGTCGCTGAAGGGCACCGGGTAGGCCTGCCCGCCGAACACGGCGACCTTGCCGTCGGGCAGGACGACGCTGTTGCCGAAGGCGCGGGCGTATCCCATGTCGCCCGTGCGGGCCGCCCGGACCTGGTTCCCGTCGATGTTGACGGTGTACGCGCGCCGGGTGGCCGGCGTCTTCTCGTACGCGGGCGAGCCGCCCAGGGTGAGCAGCTTGCCGATGTCGTAGGCGACGGCGTTGCCGGTCATGGCGTCCTGGCTGTCGGCCCGGGTGCCGGCGGAGGTGATGCTGCCGTTCCCCCCGGTCGTGATCCAGTTCATCTGCTTGCTGGGGCCCAGCTGGAGCACCTTGCCGCCCGAGGTGGCGTGCAGCCACATGTGGTTGTCGGCGCGGTAGGCGCCGGCCGGGTCGGCCGTCAGGGCCGGGGCGGCGGGGACGCCGGGGAGCCCCCGCCACGTGCGGGTGTCCGGAGACCAGACCTCGCCGGCCTTGTCGCCCGTGGCGCCGCTCCAGGATCCGCCGAGGACGAAGGCCTCGCCGGTGGAGAGCAGGGTCATCGCCTGGTAGCCGCGGGCGATGTTCATGCTGGTGGTCGCGGACCAGGCGTCGGTGGCCGGGTCGTAGATGCTCGCCTTCTCGGCGTTGCTGCCGCCGGTGACGAGCACCCGGCCGTCGGCGAGCATCGCTATGCCCGGGCAGAACATGTCGTGGCCGGTGTTGTCGATGCGGCGCTGGGTGACCTTGCCGGTCTTCAGGTCGAGGACCGCGGTCTGCGTGTAGCCGTTGCTGCCGCCGAAGCGGTCGACCGCGTACGCCGACCAGGCCAGCAGTTTGTCGCCCGGGAGGACGGCGGTGGCCACCGGTACCAGGGGGAAGCCGGTGATCCGGTCCCAGGAGCCGTGGGCGGCCGGGTTGGCCGGTCCGCTCAGGCGTATCTCCGCGGCGGAGGTCCAGGGCCCGCGGTTGCCGGCCTCGCTGGTCACGGTCAGGCGTATGTAGCGGGCGTTCTCGGTGCGGGTGAAGGTGGCGGTCTTGACGGTGTCGTCGTCGCGCCAGGTGCCCGCTGCCACCGGTGCGCCGAAGGTGGTGCCGTCGGTGCTGGTGGTGATGGTGTACGCGCCCGCGCGCCCGTTGGGGCCGTCGTTGCGGGGCTGGTAGACGAGGGCGGAGACGGCGGCCGTGCGGTGCATGTCGATCGTGATGCCGTGCGGCAGCGGGGCCGGGGTCCCGGACCACTTGCTGTGCCAGATGGTGGCGGCGTCGCCGTCGAGGACGTTGGCGGCGCGGCCGTTCTCCCCGGTGGTCTCCTCGTCGCTCGCCGTGGCCGTCCATCCGGTCCGGGGCAGGTCGACGGTGGCGGCCGGGGTGCCGGGGTCGCCGAGCAGGTTGAGTTCCGCGGCGGAGCTCCAGGGGCCGCGGTTCCCGGCCTCGGTGACGGCGGTGAGCCGGACGAACCGGGCGCCCTGGGGGGCGAATCCGAGCGTCTTGGCGCTCGCGTCATCCGCGAGGGTGCCGGTGGCGACCGGGCTGCCCCAGTTCTGGCCGTCGGCGCTCACGCTGATGCTGTACTCGCCGACGCGTCCGTTGGGCCAGTCGGTGCGGGGCTGGTAGACGAGCGCGGAGACCACGGCCGTGCGGTGCATGTCGACGGTGATGCTGTGCGGCAGCGGGGCGGCGGTGGTCGTCCACTTGCTGTGCCAGATGGTGGCCGTGTTGCCGTCGAGGACGTTGGCCGCGCGGCCGTTCTCGCCGACGGTCTCCTCGTCGCTCGCCGTGGCGGTCCATCCGGTCCGGTCGAGGACGGGGGCCGACGGCTCCATGGCGTTCGCCGGGGCGACGCCGTGGTGCGGCGACTGCTTCGCCGTCTGCTGGTCGAAGGGCACCGGGGCGGGCCGGGGGGTCGGGCCGTGGCCCCCCGGCCCCGGGCTCGCCACGCCGAGCCAGGGGGTGACCCCGACGAGCAGCGAGCCGAGGGCGAAGGCGATGAGCAGATGGGAACGGCGTAACGCTCGGGCAAGGGCGCGGATGCGTCTGGGCTGCAATCGGACCTCCTGGGGCGACCCGTGGACCATGAATCGGTACGGCCCCTAGAACATAGGTCAGCGCAGGTCAACTCGGCTGTCGAACAGGCGGGTTGGCGGGAATCCGCGCCCCGCTCGCGCGTCACGCCGCAGTAGGTACGCCCGCGTTGGCGAGGACCTCGCGCGCGGGCAGGGCCACGCTCTGGGCGGCGGTCAGGCCGGAGGTCGCCAGGTGCGCGTCCGCGATGCGCAGCCCAGCTGCGTATCCGGCGAAGTCGGGCAGCCCGACGGGCTGCTGCCCCATGCGTTGCGCAGTGGCGTCGCCGTACACGTACGCGGGCAGGTTCTGCATCCCGGCCACGTCGATCGCGGCGACGATCCTCTCGTAGGCAGCGTCCGCGTCCGGGCCGGTCAGCGCGGTCGCCCAGGGGCCGACCGCCTGCTCGCCGGCCAGTTCGCGGACGAACGCCTCGGCCAGCCCTTCGGCCACGACCTGCTCGCCGAGGGTGACGGTCACGGGGTTCCAGACCACGTTGGCGTAGCGGACGTTGTGGTGGAGCTCGTGGGCGGCGGCGTAGCCGATCTTGGCCAGGCTGGTCGGGGTGGGCCACATCGTCAGCTGGATCGCCCCCGGGAAGCCTCCCATGCCGAGGTAGCCGGCGTTGCGGACGGTCAGCAGCTCGTCATCGGGGTTGCCGAGGACCAGGACGACGTGTACGGTCTCGGCGCTCCCGACGCCGGGTGCTGCTTCGCGCAGCCGCTGCGCCGCCACGGCGAGGCAGGTCTCGATGCGGTCCCACACCCGCGCCTCCTGCATCTGCCGCAGGGCCGTCACGTAGCGGGGGTCCTCGTGGTCGATCCGGAAGCCACTGCCCATCCGGTGCATCAGGACGGCGTCGACGCCGGCCACCGACATCACGTTCTGCAGAGGGGCGAGCATCTCGCGCAGGGCGTCCTGCCGCTGCGCCATCGGGCGCCGGAGGAGGTCGAGCATGGCGGACGCCGTGTCATGAACAACGATCTTCATGACCCGGACGCTAAGACCTCACGTTGCGGGAGGAGCAACCCCGGCACGCGGTGCCGCCCCCTCCGTCGGTTCCGGCGGTGCCGCGGCACGTCTCCTTCGAGTGGTGTCGCCCACATCTCGCCTGCGCGGTTTCCAAGGCATGAGCGCCGGACAGCACTTCGATCCCCAGGACGAAACGGGATACCTGCCTTGGCCCCTCAAGTCGGGGCGGTCGACACGGAGTTGCGGGGACCGGAAAGCACGGGGCCGTTGTCGGAGGCGGGTGGCACCATCTGGGCCGGTGGTCCCATCAGCTACAGGGGGTAGGCATGGAGAGCACGCGTACGTACGCATGGCCGCGCGGGGCGGAGGCGGCGGACGGCGAGGCGCTGGAGCGCTGGCTGGCCGGCCACGGCTGGGAGGTCGATCCGACGGTGTTCATGGCCGGCGCGCTGGGCCCGGCGGTCCAGGTCCGGCCGATCGGTTCCGGGCCGGACGGCGAGGCCGGACTGCTGATCGTGCCGGGCGAGACGGTGGAGTTCGCCGGGGACCGGATGCGGATCGCCCCGCGCACCCTGGCGGGCGCGTGCCCGACGGCCGGGGCCTGCGCGTAGGCGGCCCGGCCGGCCTGAAGGCACGGCGCGGGCCGCCCCCGGTCGCACGACGGGGGCGGGCCGCCGCTCGGCGGCTGCGGTTGCTGCGGCTACTGCGCCATCTCGTACGCCCCGGCCAGGGCCTCGACCCGCGCCCAGACGCGCGCCGAGCGCGCCTCGTCGACGACGGGGCGGCGGACCGCGCCGAGGGCCCAGCGCTGCTGGTCCTCGGTTGCGGAGTCCTTGCCGTGCAGTTCGACGGCGTGGCCGGAGAAGTCCCGTACGAGGACGGAGAAGAGCTCGTCGAGCACGGACCCGTCCAGGTCGGTCAGGCGGGCCTGCTCCAGGATGAGCTGGGCGTGCACCACCAGCGCGAACAGCTGGCCGACGGAGAGCAGGAAGTCGAGGTCGCGGCTCTGCTCCTCGTCGGGGGCCATGGTCGCGACGAACTCGCAGAGGGCGTCGGCCTGTTCGCGGAACCGGGCCACGTTCGGGACCTCGGCGTACGCGTCGAAGGCGGGGCGCCAGTCGTGGAAGCGTACGGAGCCCAGGCCGCGGGCCGGGCCCTGCCGGAAGAGGAAGTCGTCGTCGGCCGCGTCGAGGCGGGTCGGCACGGCGGGGTACTCGACCGGCTCCAGGAGGTGGTTGCGCATGAACTTGAGGATCAGCGCGAGGTTGACGTGGACCGTGCCCTCGAGCTTGGGCAGGCCGCGGATCTCGACGGCGGCCTGCGCGAAGTAGTTGTCCTTCTCGAAGCCCTTGGCGGCGATGACGTCCCACATCAGGTCGATGACCTTCTCGCCCTCCGTGGTCACCTTCATCTTCGTCATCGGGTTGAAGAGCAGGTAGCGGCGGTCCTCGGGGCCGGCCGAGCGGAAGTAGTCCACGGCGCGGTCGCTGAACAGCTTCATGCCGACGAGGCGGACGTAGGCGTCGGCGAGCTCGCGGCGCACGTGCGGGAAGGCGGTGACGGGGCGGCCGTAGAGGATGCGGCCGCGGGCGTGGGTGACGGCCTCGTACATCGCGTGCTCGCAGATGCCGATCGAGGCCGTGCAGAGGTTGAACTTGCCCACGTTGACGGTGTTGAGGGCGGCGTCGAAGGCGGCCCGGCCGGTGTGCAGGACGTCCTGCTCGGAGACCGGGTAGTCCTCGAGGCGGAACTCGCTGACGAACTTGGAGGACGGGACGACGTTCTTGACCAGGTGGTAGGCGGGGTGGCGGCTGTCGGCGGCGAAGAAGACGTACCCGTCGGGGCCCTCGACGTCGGTGCGGCGGCCGAAGACGGAGACGAGCCCGGCGGCGTTGCCGTTGCCGATGTAGTACTTGGAGCCGGTGGCGCGGAAGCCGCCATTGCCGTCGGGCTCCAGCAGCATGTCGGTGGAGTAGATGTCGGCGCCGTGCGTCTTCTCGGACAGCCCGAACGCCATGACCTCGCCCTGGGTGAGGAGTTCGGCGGCGCGGGCGCGGGCGGCGGCGTTGTCGCTCTGCCAGACCGGGCCGAGGCCGAGGATGGTCACCTGCCAGGCGTACCAGTAGTCGAGGCCGTAGAACCCGAGGATCTCGTTGAGCGCGGCGATGCGGGCGGTGTCCCAGCGCTGGTCCGGCTGCCCGGCGGCGGAGGCCGGGGTGAGGAAGGTGGCGAACAGCCCTTCCTTGGCGGCGAAGGCGAGGAAGTCCGCCAGCCAGGCGCGGGAGTGGTAGTCCTCGATCAGCCGGCGCTTGCCGCGCTCCTCGAACCAGTCGACGGTGGCGCGCAGCAGCCTGCGGGTCTCCGGGTCGAAGTGCGCCGGGTCGTAGGTGCGCGGGTTGAACAGCAGGGCGTCGGCCATGGAGGGTCGCCTTCCGGGGTCGGGAATTGAGGGGTGCGCACGCGGGTGCGGTTGCGGTGCGGTGGAGCGGGGGGGTGCGGTGCGCCGGGCGCTCCGGCGGCGCGGCGGCGTTCAGGCGGACGGCGGTGCCGCTCCGCCGCCGAGCCGGTGGAGGGTGGCGAGGACGTCGTCGAGCCAGGCGACCGTCATCCGCTCGTAGGCGATGCCGCCGCGCAGCACCACGTGCTGGAGCTCCTGGCCCGCGTCCAGCGGCGCCGGGGCGTCGGGGCCGGTGAAGTCGCGCAGCTCGCCGGCGAGGTAGTGCGCCAGCCGGTCGCTGTGCACCCGGTGGTGGCGTTCGACCTCGCGGACCAGGGCGGCCGGGTCGTCGAAGGCCGCGCCGCGGATCTTCACGGCGAGGTCGTGGCGCATGCTCTCGGGTTCGATCGGCTCGTGCAGCCACCGGGAGAGGACGGCGCGCCCGGGCTCGGCGACGGAGTACTCCTTCTTGTCCGGCCGGCCCTGCTGCGGCACCTCGCGCACGGCGAGGAGGCCCTCGTTCTCCATCCGCTTGAGCACGCGGTAGATCTGCTGGTGCGTGGCGGTCCAGAAGTAGCCGATGGACCGCTCGAAACGCCGGGCCAGCTCATAGCCGGAACCCGGCTTCTCCAGCAGGGAGACGAGGATCGCGTGGTCGAGCGCCATGCTCCGATCCTTCTATGCAACGAGTTGCATAGGCAAGGGCGGGCGGCCCGGTGAGACGCGGCTCACGCCGGAGGCTCAGGACGCGCTGAAGGCGGTGGCGCGCACGGTGTTCCCGCAGAGCGCGAAATCGCCGCCGTCGTCCGGGGCGAGCTGGAAGCGGCCTCCTGCGGCGCCCACGACCAGCGAGGGTGCGACGGTCGGGTGGGCGCCCGAGGCGCAGTACCCGTCGGCCTCGCCGAGGACCGGGGTGAAGGAGACGCGGGTCTCGGCAGCGCCGCCGACGCCCAACCGGACCGGCAGCGCGGCGCCCTGGCGGTTCACGGTCAGGGCCTTGCTCCGGCCGGGCGCGCCCAGGCCGGCGAGGGCGAGGGTCGGGTGGCCGGTGAGGACGCACGGGTTCGGGCCCTCGTTGATGACGGTGATCCGCAGCTGGGTCGAGCCGAGCCGGGCGGCACTGTTCGCGACCAGCTGGGTGCCGCGGCACGCGGGTGCGGGGGCGGCTGCGGCGGTGGTGGCAGCGGTGGCGGCAGCGGGCCCTGCGCCGGTCGCGAGCGCGCCGAACAGGACGGCCGCCGCGAGGAGATGGCGGCACCGGCCGCGGGCCGCGCCGCCGCCCTTTCCTGGGTGGGTCATGACCGTTCTCCCTGAGGTGGTGGCTGGGGAGAGGGCGGGAGCGCCGGCCGTACGCGCCGCCCTCTCCCAGCGTGGCACCGTCCCGGTCGCCATGCCCGCCGGCCGGGGCGCCGCGCCGGCGTCGTGGGCGCGGGACCAGACGTGGACGGGGCGGGCCCCGTCGGCGGCGGGGGGGGGCGCGGGGCCGCGGCGCGGGGGGCGGCGGCCCGGGGGGCGGAGGGGAGGGGGGTCAGAACGCGAAGACGGCGTTGCCGTTCAGAGTGGCGTTCATGGCGCACGCGTTGCCGAAGGTGTGCTTCCACGAGACGCGGCTGCCCTGCCAGATGCCGTCCGCGGTGACGGTGACGGGGTCGTAGTGCATCGGACAGGCCCGGTCCGGGCTCGGGGCGGCCAGCAGGCGGTCGAAGGCGCCGTCCGTGGAATTCAGGGCCGCGCAGGCGGCCTTGGGGTCGGGGTGCGTCCCCTGGGCGGTCGGCATGCAGCTGAGGGTGGACGCCCGGACCACGGTGGCCGTGGCGGGGTCACCGCCCTTGGCCACGGCGAAGACCATGGCGGACGGGGCGTACAGGCTGGTGGGCTTGGCCTCCGCCATCCCCGTGGCGCCCGCGAGGCAGAGGAGTGCGGCGGCGGAGACGGCAGCGAAGCGGTGGCGCACGACGAAACCAACTTTCGATTCAAAGGTTGAATGCGGAATTTACTTGCATTACCGCGATCTGGCGCTGCCGAGTCTGTCGGATGCGAAGGGTGGTCGCATATCGACGGCCGATTTACGGACACCGTGTTCGGATACCGGAGATCGCTTCGGTGTTCGAGCAGGTCACGCCGGGTGTGAGCACTGTGTGGCCGGGTGCGGACCGCCCGTGACGGCGACCGCGACGTGCGGTGTCGGGGCTGCTGACCTGCTCCGCGCCGAGTCCGGTTCACCGAACGGACATTCAGCTTGGCCGGATCGGTGCGGTGCCGGGGCCCCGGCGGCCTGCGGGTGCGGGGCGGACACCGATGGGGGAAGCTGTCGGTAGCCGCAGCCCGCCCGTCGGCAGCGGCGGCAAGCGAGCACAAGGAGGGGCCCGTGGACGCATCGGGAGGCCGTCTCGACACCGGCACCACCGCTACCACCACCGCCACCACCGGCGCCGTCCCGGCCCGGGCGCGGGCCGCAGCCCTGGTGCTCCTGGCGGTGACGTTCGCCGCGGCCCCGGTCCCGGCCTCGGCTGCCCCCGCGCGGGACCCGTCCGTCGTCGTGGTCGTCGACTGCTTCGGTGGCGCCCACGTGCGGCCCGGCGAGTACCTCATCGCCTGCGGCGACGGCAACAGCCGCCTCGTGGGCCTCGACTGGAAGAGCTGGGGCACGCGGACCGCCACGGCGACCGGCACCAACCTGGTCAACGACTGCCGGCCCTACTGCGCCGCCGGCAAGTTCCGCCCGTACCCGGTGCAGGTGACCCTCAGCCGTCCGGCGACGTGGCCGGCCCGCCCCGGCACCGACCGCTACACCTCGCTCCGCCTGGTGTACCCGGAGACGGCGCCGCCCCCGCTGGCGCACGACGTCACCTACAAGCTGGTGTACTGACACCGCCGCACGGGCGTCGGCGTCGGAGGGGTGGAGCCGGTGGAGCTTCTGCTCATGTCCGATACGCACCTGCCCGTGCGCGCCAAGGCCCTGCCCGCCGAGATGCTCGAGGCGGTGCCGCGCGCCGATGTGGTGGTGCACGCCGGCGACTGGGTCGACACGGCCACGCTGGACCTGCTGGAGGCCCGCGCGCGTCGGCTGGTCGGGGTGTTCGGCAACAACGACGGGCCCGCCCTGCGGGCGCGCCTGCCGGAAGTGGCGTACGCGGAACTCGGCGGCCTGCGCTTCGGCGTCGTGCACGAGACCGGTCCGGCGCAGGGGCGCGAGCGGCGGTGCGCCGAGCGCTTCCCCGACCTGGACGTGCTGGTCTTCGGACACAGCCACATCCCCTGGGACTCCGTCGCCGGGGACCGGCTGCGGCTGCTCAATCCGGGTTCGCCGACCGACCGGCGGCGCCAGCCGTACTGCACGTACATGACGGTGCGGGTGGCGCAGGGGCGCCTCGAGGAGGTGCAGCTGCACCGGCTGCCCCTGCGGCCGGACCGGGGGCGCCCGGGCGCCTGACGCGGACCGGTTCGGGGCGCTCTTCCGGGTCGCCGGGCCATCGGGCAGCATGGCCCGGCGCACCGGCAGCACCCCGACGGCGATCCGGAGGCCCGTGGTGGCATCGCAGCACGATCCATCGCAGCACGACCAGGCACGGCGGGACGAGCTGTACCGCGATCCCTATGCCCTGTACGCCCGGGCCCGCCGGACCGACGGGCTGCTGTACGTGCCGGAGGCCGATGCGTGGCTGGTGGCCCGCGACCGGGACGTACGGGAGGTGCTGCGGCGTGCGGAGGACTTCTCCTCCGCCAACGCCCTGCTGCCGGAGATACCCCTGTCGGAGGCGGCGTTCGGCGTGCTGGCGGGCGGCTTCGGGCCGCGGCCCACGGTCCTCACCTCCGACGGGGCCGCCCACCGCCGCCACCGGGCCCCGCTGAACCGGGGCCTGTCGGCCACGCGGACGGCCGAGCTGGTGCCGTACGCCCGCCGGTGTGCGCGGACGCTGGTGGAGGGCTTCGCCGGCGACGGATCCGCGGAGCTGGTGGAGGCGTACGCCCGGCAGCTGCCCGGGCAGGTGGTGGGGCGGCTGATCGGCCTCGACCCTGCGGACGTTCCGGCAGCGGTGGCCGGCGGGTACCGGGCCGAGGAGCTGTTCTTCCGGCCGCTGTCCCCGCAGGAACAGGTGGCCGCCGCCGAGGAGGTGGTCGCCCTCCAGCACCTGCTGGACGGCTACGTACGCGAGCGGCGCGCCGAGCCCCGGGACGACCTGTGCTCGGACCTGGTGGCCGCCCTCGCCCCCGGGGAGGCGGAGCTGACCCTCGAACAGCGCCACGAGCTGGTGTCGAGCCTGCAGAACCTGCTCATCGCCGGCTTCCTCACGACGAGCGCCCTCATCGCCACCACCCTGCTCCACCTGCTGGCCCACCCCGGGCAGTGGCGGGCGCTGTGCGCCGATCCCGGGCTGGTCCCCGCCGCGGTGGAGGAGGGTGCGCGCTTCGACACGGCCGTCCAGGCCTTCCGGCGGACCGTGACGCGGCCGCTGGAGCTCGCCGGGACGAAGCTGACCGCCGGCGATGCGGTGCTCGTGGCCTACGCCTCCGCCAACCGCGACGAGCAGCGGTACGCGCGGGCCGGGGAGTTCGACATCCGGCGCGCCGGCAACGGGCACCACCTCGCCTTCGGCCACGGCCCCCACGCCTGCCCCGGCGCCCGGCTGGCCCGTCAGCAACTGCGCCTGACGCTGGAGCTGTTCACCCGTAGCCTGCCGGACCTCCGCCTGGACGAGTCCCGGCCCCGCCCGCAGATGCGCCCCACCCTGATCGACCGCTCGCCCGCGACCCTGTACGTGAGGTGGTGACGGCGGGGCAGGCACCGCACCCGGACCGCTCGTGTGTGCTGTAGAGTGGATCTCGAGCTCGCCGCCGCGGATCGTGGTGGTCGGCCCGGCGTTGGTGGTCCAAGGAAAGGCACCCCACTTCCTGTGGGGGGATGCAGGTGCAAGGCCTGCCCAGCGCTCGATCAAGGCCCCGGATTCCTCGTGGAGTCCGGGGCCTTCGTGCTGCCGTCCAGGGGAGGGATCCGCTCCATCGTGTCGAGTGAAGACGAGTACGTGGAGATGCTGCTGAGCGGGCGGCGCGCCTATGCGTGGATCATGCAGCGGTACGGGGGGATGGGTGCGGCCGACGCCGAGCGGGCGGCCGTGGAGTGCTACCCCTACGAGCCGGGGGACGATTATTACCGGCTTCTGGTCTTCCACGAGGAGCCCTGGCACTGGGCGATGCTGACGCTCCACGGCCCCGGTTACGTCACCGACCACCCCGAGCTGGTCGAGCCGCCGCCGGAGTACCGCGCCCTTCCGTGAGCGGGTGGGCGTCAGGACTCTGCCCGGTCCAGTTCCTCGTCCAGGGCCATGGCCGCCGAGATCAGGGCCAGGTGGGTGAAGGCCTGGGGGAAGTTGCCGAGTTGTTCGCCCGTCGGGCCGATCTCCTCGGCGAACAGGCCGACGTGGTTGGCGTACGTGAGCATCTTGTCGAACGCGTAGCGGGCCATGTCGAGGCGGCCGGCGCGGGCGAGGGCGCTGACGTACAGGAAGGTGCACAGGGAGAAGGTGCCCTCGTCGCCGCGGAGGCCGTCCGGGGAGGCCTGCGGGTCGTAGCGGTGGACCAGGCTGTCGGAGACGAGGTCCGCCTCGATGGCGTCGAGGGTCGACAGCCAGCGGCGGTCCTTCGGGGAGAGGAAGCCGACGGTCGGCATCAGCAGCAGGGAGGCGTCGAGGACGTCGCCGTCGAAGTGCTGGACGAAGGCCTTGCGGCGGTCGCTGTAGCCGCGCTCCATGATCTGGTGGAAGACGGCGTCCCGGGCCGCGGTCCAGCCGGCCACGTCGGCGGGCCGGGCCAGTTCGGCGGCGAGCCGGATGCCCCGGTCGAAGGCCGCCCAGCACATCAGGCGGCTGTAGGTGAAGTCGCGGCGGCCGCCGCGGGTCTCCCAGATCCCCTCGTCGGGCCGGTCCCAGGAGCGGGCCAGCCAGTCGAGGAGGTCGCTGAAGTTCTTCCAGCCGTCGTACCCGGCCAGCTGGCCGAGGTCGGAGGTGTGGCTGAGGGCGAAGACGGCCTCGCCGTAGATGTCGAGCTGGAGCTGCGAGGCCGCGCCGTTGCCGAGCCGCACGGGTGCGGAGCCGCGGTATCCCTCCAGGTGGCCGAGGAGCTCCTCGTCGAGGTGCGGGTCGCCGTCGACCCGGTACATGATCTGCAGCGGCTCGCCGGTCACGGTCCTGCTCCCCCGCACGCGCGCCCCGAGCCAGCGCCGGAACGCCTCCGCCTCGTCGACCATTCCGAGGTCGAGCAGGGCCTTGACCGAGAGGGAGGCGTCGCGGACCCAGGTGTAGCGGTAGTCCCAGTTCCGCTCCCCGCCGATCCGTTCCGGCAGGCCCATGGTGACCGCGGCGACGGGGGCGCCCGTCGGCGCGTACGTCATCAGCTTCAGGGTGATCGCCGAGCGGTTGACCACCTGCTGCCACCGGCCCCGGTACCGGCTGCGGCGCAGCCAGCGGTGCCAGTAGTCGTACGTGGACAGGAACGCGCGGCGGACGTCCGGCGCGGCGAGCGGCTCCGGCGCGGCCGCGGCGGGGTCGTGGCAGACCGTCAGGACGGCCGCCGCCATGTCGCCCTGGGCCAACTCCGCCCCGCCCTCCACTCCCGGGCCGTCCGCCTCCGACAGCCGTAGGGCGCGGCCCACCTGGAGGAAGGCCGTGAGCTCGGGGCCGGTGAAGCGGGCCGTGTCCGGGCCGAGCGCGAGGGCGTGCGGGGCGCGCCCGTAGTCGAACGCGGGCCGGCAGTCGATCCGGAAGCGGATGCTGCCGCGGGTGACCCGCATGATCCGGAAGATCCGGTGCCGGTCGGCGGGGGCCTCGGCCTCGCCCAGCGGCATGAAGTCGATGACCTCGCCGACGCCGTCCTCCGTCATGAAGCGGGTGACGAGGACGGCGGTGTCCGCCAGGTAGAGCTGGCGGGTGATGGTGCCGGGGTCCTCGACGGTGATGGCGAAGCGGCCGCCCCGCTCGTGGTCCAGGAGGGACGCGAAGAGGCTCGGCGAGTCGAAGCGGGGGGCGCAGAACCAGTCGAGCACGCCCTCCGAGGAGACCAGCGCGGCCGTCCGGAGGTCCCCGATCAGCCCGTGGTCCCCGATCGGCGGATATCGGCGCATCGCAGGTCGTCCCTTCGCAGGCAGGGCCCGTCCCGCCCCGTCGTCCTGCTCTCACGCTACGGTCGCGGGCGCCGCCGGGCACCCGCTGTCCGCGTCCCGGCGGCCGCGGCAGCCGCCGTCGCCGTCCTCACGCCGTCTGCAGGGTGCGCAGGAGCTCGAGGGCCGGGGTGTCCACCGCACGCTGGGTGTTGGCCAAGGCGACGACGGCCACCTGCTTCTCCGGGTCGAACCCGACGAAGGAGGAAAAGCCGCCGGTGCCGCCGTTGTGCCAGATCTGGAGGTGGCCGCCCTGCCGGGGGTGCAGGCGGTGCGCCATCCAGCCGAGGTGGACCCACGCGAACGGGCTCGTGCGGTGCTCGACCTCGCGGCTGAGGCGGATCGCCTCGGCGAGCTCCGCCGGGCGGGCGTCCCACTGGGCCCGGACGAAGGCCGCCAGGTCGGTGGCGGTCGAGCGCAGCCCTCCCGCGCCGGCCAGGTCGGCGAGGTGCCAGGGGCGGGCGGGGCGCCCGCGGCCGGTGTGGCCCTGGGCGAGGGCGGCGGAGCGGCTGCCGTCGACGGTGACGGCGGTGTCGGCCAGGCCGAGCGGGGTGCAGACCTCCCGGGTGACCAGGGCTTCGTAGTCGGTGCCGGCGCGGCGGGCGAGGGCCAGGCCCAGCAGGCCCGCCCCGAGGTTGGAGTAGCGGAACCGCTCCCCCGGCACGGCTCCGAGCCGGGTCCTGGCCAGGCCGGACAGCAGGACGTCGGCGGTGCAGCGGGCGTACGGGTCCGGCGTGGAGGGGCGCAGCAGCGCCGGGAGCATCATGCCCTTGGGCAGGCGCGGCAGGCCTGAGGTGTGCGTGGCCAGGTGGCGCAGGGAGATCTCCCGGCCTCCGCGCGAGGGGACGACGGCGCCGGGTGGCAGCAGCGCGGCCAGCGGCTCGTCCAGGTCGACCGTGCCGGCCACCGCCAGCCGCGCCAGGACCAGGGCGGTGAACACCTTGGTCACCGACCCGATCTCGAAGAGGGTGCCGGGGCCGGGAACGCGGGAGCCGGGGCCGCCGGTGCGCCCGGCACCGCGGATCTCCACGTCGTCGCCGGCGACCGCGGCGACGACCGCGCCCACCTGCTGCTCGGCCAGCCGGTCGGCGGTCTGCTGGGCGAGGGTGGCGAGTTCTGGTGTCATGACCGCCATTCTTGGCCCGTGGGTACGCCGACTCCTGCGCCCTGATGATGATTTCGGCGGGGCACGCCTCCCACCTGAGCAGTATCCCGCCCCGCTAGACCGGCGCCGGCGCCGGCGCCGCGGGCTGCTGCTGCCGGTCCAGGGGCGCGAGGGCCAGGAGCAGCAACAGCCCGCCCAGCGGCATGAGATCGAGGCTCGCGGCGGTGACGGCGATGCCTGCGACCACCACGAGCGGCCGCCAGACCGCGATCCGCCGCATGGCCGCCAGTTGGGCCGTGAGCAGGACGATGCCGACGTAGAAGAGCAGCGGGAGGACGGTGTAGACGGCGGGCGTCACGCCCGGGTGGCTCCTGACGCCGTCGAACATGACGTTCATGGCCGCGCGGTCCGCGCAGAGGAACCCGACCACCAGGTCGATCAGGGCCTGCGCCGTCACCGCTGCCGTTCCGAGCAGACCCGCGGCCGTCGCGGCGCCGGCGAACGCGCGGGCCGCCGGCCCCCGCCCGGCCGCCGCCCACCGTCTCAGGCGCCACATCGCGGGGACGAAGGCCAAGACCGAGGCCAGCAGTGAGAGATGGCCGAGGCTCCAGGCGAAGCCGGGGTTGTGCGTGGGGTCGCTGAGGCGGATGACTCCGTAGACCGTCAGGCAGAGCGGACCGACGGTGAACCAGGGCCACTGGCGCGGTGTGTTCGACATGGAAGGATCATGGTCCCCGGGCCCCGTCCCGGTCCTCGGGGAAGGCCCTGACGCACCCCTGACCCGCCCCCGAGGCGGAGCTCGTGGTCGGCCCGGGCCGGCCGGTTGCCGGGACGGCTACGGCTACGTGAAAGCGCCGCCGCGTCCCGCCGTCAGCCCGTCGCCGAGCGGGCTGCGCCGGTACAGCACCTGCCGCCCGTGGCGCGCCCGGGTGACGAGGCCGGCCGCGTACAGCACCCGCAGGTGCTGGGAGACGGCGCTCGGCGTGACCCGCAGCCGGCGGGCGAGCTCCACCGTCGCCAGCGGCTCCGCCAGCATGCGCAGCAGCCGGGCCCGTGGGGCGCCGAGGAGGCGGACGAGGGCGGGGCCCCCGCCGGCCGGGCCGGCATCGGGGCCGTGCTCGGGCACGGGCGCCCAGAGCGTCGCCACGCCACGGCAGGGGTACAGCAGTCCGGGCGGCTCCTGCGGGCCGACCGGCGGAGCGCACTTGTGGGCGAAGACGGAGGGCACCAGCAGCAGGCCCCGGCCGCAGGCCCTGGCGTGGTACCCGCCGATGGTCCGGTGGATCCGCAGGACGCCCCGGCCGCCCTCGTCCTCCCAGCGCAGCTGCGGGTGCATGTCGGCGAACAGCAGCCGGGCGCCGCCCCGGGCCAGCTGCCGCGCCCGATAGGTCATGTCGGCCTCGGCCACCAGGCGGATCTGCGGCCAGAACGGCCGGACGGCGCTGTCCCAGTACCGGTGCAGGAGCGCGCAGACGGCATCGCGCAGTGCGCTGACGGCCCCGTCGTCGGCGGCGGTCGCCGCGTGCAGGGGCGCGGGGAGCGGCTCGCCGTCGTACGCGGCCAGCAGGTCGCGGCGGACCACGTCGGGCGGGGTGGCGCGGACGACGGCCAGTTCGTCCTCGAAGGCCGGCTCGAAGGCCGCGGGCGGGGGCGTCAGGAAGTCCGGGAGGGTGAGCAGGTCGGTCACCAGGGCCATCAGCAGGCCGGTGTCCAGGCCGGCCAGCCCGGGGCGGACCGACCTGAGCCACGGCAGGTGCAGTGCGGAGATCCCCGGATCGCGCAGCACCCGCAGGCTGAGCACGGTCTCGCCGAGGGGCGAGACGGCGAAACGGGTGTGCGCCAGGTCTTCGACACCGAGCTCGAAGCTGATCATTAAGCCGTACGCTACATCAGTTGGCAGGGCGCTCCCGGTGCCGTGGACTGCCTGCATGACATCCCCGACTCCCGCCGCGGGCCCGGCTCCTGCGCGCACGCCGAGCCGCCGGCTGGTGCTGATCCTCTCCCTGACCTGCGCCGTCGCCGTGGGGAACCTCTACTTCCCCCAGGCCATCGGCCCGCTGATCGCCACCGGGCTGGACGTCCCACCGGATGCGGCCTCCCTCGTGGTGACCGCCACCCAGATCGGCTACACCGCCGGGATGGTCCTGTTGGTGCCGCTCGGCGACCGGTTCCGCAACCGCCCGCTGCTGGTGGTCCTGCTCGCCCTCACCGGTCTGGCGCTGCTGGGTGCGGGCTGCGCCCCGGCCCTGGCTCCGCTGGTCGCGGCGAGCGGCCTGGTCGGGCTGACCACGGTGGCTGCGCAGGTCATCGGGCCGATGGCCGCCGGCATGGTGGCGCCCGAGCGGCAGGGGGCCGTGATCGGCACCCTGCTGAGCGGCTCGACCGCGGGCATGCTGCTGGCCCGGACGTTCAGCGGGGTGCTCGGCGAGTGGCTGGGCTGGCGGGCCCCGTACCTGGCGGCCTCGGTGGTGGCCCTGCTGCTGGCGGCCGTGATGGCGTACGCGGCGCCGCAGACCACCCCTTCGGAGTCCGCGGTCCGCCGCCCGTACGCGGAGTTCATCACCCAGCCCCTGCGGCTGCTGCTCGCAGAGCCGGAGCTGCGGCGCTCCTGCTTCTACCAGGCCGTCGTCTTCGGCGGGTTCTCGGCCGCGTGGACCAGCGTGGCCCTGCTGCTGACCGGGCCCGTGTACGGCCTGGGGGCCCAGGCCGTCGGGCTGCTCGCCCTGGTCGGCGGGGCCACCATCGTGTGCACCCCGTACGCCGGCCGGCTGGTGGACCGGCACGGGGCCGCCCCGGTGAACCTGGCCTGCCTGGTGGGGGTCGTCGGCTCGGCCGGGGTCCTCGCCGCCGGCGGCCTGGGCGGCGCGGCGGGGCTGACCGCGCTGACCGCGGGCATGCTGCTGCTGGACGTCGCCATGCAGGGCGGCATGGTCGCCAACAAGGCGAGGGTGTACGCCGTCCGGCCCGACGCCCGCAGCCGGCTCACCACCGCGTACATGACCTGCTCCTATCTGGGCGGGACCGCAGGGTCCTGGCTGGGCGTGCGCGCGTACGCCGCGTTCGGCTGGCCGGCGGTCTGCGCCCTGATCGCCCTGCTGGCGGCGGCCGGGCTCGTCCGGCATCGGTTCGGACCAAATGGGGGCACCGCATGCATGGATGACGGTCGGCAGGTGGAACGCATGGCCGTGACCCACCACCCCCCGCACCGAGGTGAACGATGAACACACCCGCTCCGGAGCCGAAGCGCCGCACGAAGAAGACCGCCGCCGCGAAGACCGCGAAGACCGCGAAGACCGCGAAGGCCGAGAAGACCGAGAAGGCCGCCGCCAAGGAGAGGACACCAGCGGGAAAGAGAGCCGCGGCAGGACGGACCCGCAGTACCGCCGGGCGGACCGTCGGCAGCGGCGAACTCCGCTCCGGTCCCGCGGTGGGGACCGCGCTGGTCTCCGGCGAGACCTTCCGTACCAAGGGCCTGCCCTACGCCGACGTCGACGGGCTGGCCGTGTTCGAGGGCGACATCGTCCTCGGCACGGTGAAGGAACTGGAGAACCAGGCGGCCTCCGCCGACGCGCCGATGATCGAATCGATCGGGATCCCCGGTCAGCAGTTCCGCTGGCCGAACGCCACCGTCCCCTTCGAGATCGATCCCGCCCTGCCCAATCCGCAGCGCGTCACCGACGCGATCGCGCACTGGGAGGCGCACACCCGGATCCGGTTCGTGGAGCGCACGCCCGCCAACGCCGGACTGTTCCCGGACTTCGTCCGGTTCGTCCCGGGCCAGGGCTGCTCGTCGATGGTCGGCCGACAGGGCGGTCGGCAGCCGATCACCCTGGGCCCCAACTGCACCGCAGGCAACGCCATCCACGAGATCGGGCACACGGTGGGCCTGTGGCACGAGCAGAGCCGCGAGGACCGCGACCTGTTCATCAAGGTCGTCTTCTCGAACATCGACCCGTCGATGCAGTTCAACTTCCTCCAGCACATCGCCGACGGCGACGACCTGGGGCCCTACGACTACGGCTCGGTCATGCACTACCCGCCGACGGCGTTCGCGATCGATCCCTCCAAGCCCACCCTCGTGCCCCGGCAGCCGCTGCCCCCGGGCGTGGTGATGGGCCAGCGCACCGGGCTCTCGCAGGGCGACATCGACGGGGTGCACGCGCTGTACCCGGTGACGCGCGGGATGCGGGCGCCGGCCATGGAGACCTCGGTCCTCGGTTTCGGCAGCCCGTTCGCCCTGGCGGGCCGGCACCGAGCAGCGGGTCTGGCCGACGGCCCGTCCGACGGCCTCGCCGAGCAGGTGCGCCGGCTCACCCAGCTCGTGGGCGAGCTCCAGCTCAGCCACAACAGCCTCGTGTCGCAGCTCGGTTCGCTGTTCGCCGGCCGCGCCGGACAGCAGCAGTGATCCTGGCCGTCCCGTACGGCAAGGCCCCGGCCGCCCGCGGGGCGGCCCGGGCCGGGCGGCCCGGGTGACGTCCGACGTCACGGGATGGGTGCTGCTGCCCGCCGATGCGCCCGAGGCCGTGGCCGCCCGGGTCCTGGTGGAGGTCCGCGACGTGTCCCTGGCCGATGCGCCCTCGACCGTCGCGGGCTCGCAGCTCCGGACCGGCGTACGCCTCTCCCCGGGCGGGCGCATCCCGTTCGGCGTGCGGGTCCCCGACCTCGATCCCGCACGCTCCTACGGGCTGCGCGTGCACATCGGCTTCTCGGCGGCGGGCGCGGTGGAACCGGGCGACCTGCTCACCACCCGGTCCCTGCCCGTGGTGCCGGGCTCCGCGGACGGGGTGCTCGCCCCCGTGGAACGGATCGACTGACGCCGCCGCCGGGCGGCGCCGCGTCAGGCGCCGGCGGCGGACGCCTCCGAGGCGGCCGAGGCACGCGCCCCGCCGCCGGACGGCACGAAGACGATCCGGGACCCGGAGGGCAGCGGGGACCCCCAGGCCGCCTCCACCTCGGACAGCGGCAGGGCGGTCACCTCCGACGTCGGCTCCAGGGACGGCAGGTGGGCGAGCAGCTCGCGCAGGGCGGCGGTGCGGCGGAAGCCCGGGATCGACCCGAGGCCGCTGCCGCAGATGCTCACGTCCGCCTTGCGCAGCCAGGCGGACGGCAGGGTCATGTCCGGCCCGGCCGCCGAACCCACCTGGACCCAGCGCAGCGGCCGGGCGAGGTCCGTGCGGCGGCGCAGGATGCCGTCGAGCGCCAGCTCCGCGGGCCGCTCCCACAGGTAGTCCAGGACGACGTCCGCATCGGCGGCCGCGGAGCCGAAGGCGGCCGCGATCTCCTCGTCGGTGCCGTCCAGCGCCACCGTACGGTCGGCGCCGAGCCCGCTCACGGCCTGCAGTGCCCGCGGATCACGGCCGGCCGCCACGATCTCGGCGGCGCCCTGGTCGCGGGCCAGACGGACGGCGGCCCGCCCGGCGTTCCCGGTGGCGCCGAGGACGAGGACGGACTCCCCCGGGCGCAGTCGGGCCCGCTCGCGCAGGGCGATCCACGCGGAGGAGGCGGGGTTCATGGCGGCGGCGACCGCGACCGGGTCGAGCCCGTCCGGTACGGGCATCAGGGCGCCGGCCGGTACGGCGACGCGCTCGGCCATCGTGCCGTGCGGGGGCTCGGTGGCCGGGACGTAGACGAGCGCGCCGTCCGCGGTCCGGCCGACCCCGTCGAAGCCGGGGGTCAGCGGCAGGGCGTCGCCGCCCGTGTAGTGGCCGCCCGAGGCGAACGAGCGCACCAGCGGGTAGAGGGCCGCCGCCAGCATCTCGACGACCACCTCGCCGGGTTCGGGGACGGGCTCCGGCACGGATTCGTACCGGGGCGGCTGCCCCAGGGCATGGACCACAGCTGCGTACATGAACCGGCCCCCAAACGGGTGTGAAAGGCGGTGAGGCGATCGGGCTCTGGGCGGTACCCGACGTTCCGATTGTGACGGCTGTCCGCCGTGCGGCCCGTTGCGCCACGCGGGGACGCCGGGGCCCGGTGCGGGTGCGGTGCCGGGCGGGTGCCGGGCCCGCGCCGTCATCCGCCGGTGGCGAGGTCCTGCAGGCCGGGCGCGCGGACGAAGTCCGTGAGGGAGACGGTGTAGTCGCCGCGCTCGGGCCGGTAGGCGGTGCAGTACCGGGTGGGGTACCAGCCGGGGGTCTGCCAGGCCTTCGGCTGGGGTATCGGCTCGCAGGTGCTGTGCGGGGCGGGCGCGGTGCTGTGCTGCTCCAGGAACTCCTTGGTGAGCATGGGCTCCAGGAAGATGAGCCGGCCCGCGTAGGCGCCGTAGATGAAGGTCTGGCCGCTGAGCGTGCCGGTGGTCGGGGGCCGGCTGTCGAGGTGTGCGCCCATGGCGCCTTCGGCGGTCTGCGGGCTGCTCGCGGGATAGCCCGCCGGCAGGTAGGCGGCGGGGACGGGCTCGCCGGCCGCGTCCAGCTGGTCGCAGGCGATGAGCAGGGCGCAGCCGCCGGTTCTGATCGCCGCGCGGTCCTCCTGCGGGACCAGGTAGAAGTGCACGTCGAAGTGGGGGACGTCGTAGCGGCCGTGCGGGTTGTGGCCGTACGGGTTCCAGTTGAACAGCGCCCACCGGAAGGGGATTTCGGCCGGGGAGGAAGACGACGAAGCTGACGAAGATGACGGGGAGGGGGCTGCGGCGGGGGCTGCGGCGGGCAGGGCGAGCTCCCTGCTGTGCCCGCCGACGCACTCGTGCATGGCGTCGATGTGGTCGTCGCCGTCCGTGTCGTAGCAGTGCCTGCCGTCGGTGGGGGTGGTGGGCAGTCCGGTGAGGGCGGCGGCGGTGAGGGAGACGCCCAGGGAGCGGGGTATCCCGTTCGCGTACTCGCCGTACGTCCTCACGGTGCCGTGGCCGAGTGCGGCGGCGGGGCCCCACCGGGTGCAGGTCGCGCTGCCGGCGGTGGCGCCGCAGTCGGGGAACCGGGCGGGGGATCCTGCGGGCGGGCGGGTGGCCGGCGGCTGGAGGAGGGCGGGCAGGAGCGCCGCCAGCAGGGCGGCGGAGGCCAGTGCTGCGGCGGCGGGGGGGCGTATGCGGAAGCCGTTCATACGAGGACGCTCCAGGAGGTACGTGCGTTGAGCTCCGCGGCGTCCGTGCCGGTGACCTGGCGGGTGCAGGACTTGATGCCGTCGAGCCGGTCCGCCGGAAGGACGTGGCGGATGTCGAGGAAGCCGTTCGGGGCGAGGGCCTCCACCTGGCGGAGCAGCGGGTCGGGTTCGAGGCGGCGGTGGGCCGCGAGCAGGCTCGTGGTGTGGGGCCGGCGGGCGGCCTCGTAGCGGGCCAGGGCCTCGTCCACGTCGTGGTGGGCGAGTTCGTACGCCAGGACGCGGGCGTCGAGGACGGCCTGCGAGGCGCCGTTGGAGCCGGTCGGGTAGACGGGGTGCGCGGCGTCGCCGAGCAGGACGGCGCGGCCGTCGGTCCACGAGGGCAGCGGGTCGCGGTCGATCATCGGGTAGAGGCCGATGCGGGGCGCGGCGGCGACGATGCCGTGGAGGTCGAGGAAGTCGCTGCGCCAGCCGTCGATGTGGGCGAGGACGTCCTCGGGGGGAACGGTGCGGTCCCAGTCGGCGCCGGCGGGCTGATCAGCGGCCGTGCCGGGGTCGGTGCCGGTGTCGGTGCCGGTGCGGCTCTCCACCACCCAGTTGAGCAGGGACCGTCCGGCGCGGTCCGGCCGGGAGACCGCGTAGACGACGGCCTTCACCCGGGAGTTGCAGCCGAGGATGACCATGGTGCGCCCGTCGAGGAAGGGCGGGCCCTGGGTCACCCCGCGCCACATGGAGATGCCGTTGTGCAGCGGCGGCCCTTCGTCGGGGTACATGGCGGCGCGCACGGTCGAGTTGATGCCGTCGGCGCCGATGAGCAGGTCGCAGCCGAACGGCTCGGACTCCCCCGCCACGTACGCCCGCACGCGCGGGCCCCCGGGTATCCGGTCGTGCTCGTAGCGGACCAGGCGGCGGCCGGTCAGCAGCACGTCGGGGCCGAGGCGGTCCCGGACCGCGGCGAGCAGCAGGTCCTGGAGGCGGGCGCGGTGCACCGAGTACTGGGGCCAGCGGTATCCGGCGGCCCGGCCGCGGGCCTCGGACCATATGAGGCCGCCGTAGCGGTGGTGGTACTGGAGCCGGGTGGTGGCGACGGCGACCGCGTCGAGCGCCTGCGCCAACCCGAGTTCGGTGAGTTCCCGCACGGCGGCCGGCTGCAGGTTGATTCCCGCGCCGACGGCGCGCATCTTCGGGCAGGATTCCAGGATCACCACATCGTCCAGGCCGGCCGCATGAAGACTCAAGGCGGTGGTCAGGCCGCCGATTCCGGCACCGGCGATCACGATACGCGGAGGTTTTCTTCTGCCGTACCGCGACATTCTCTCCACCTCCTGGGGAAGACCCTTCCGCCACAAGTGCCCTAGCCCGTACGGGGGTCCGGCCGCGGCGCGGAAGAACTCAAAGGTGCGCAGGTCAACGACTTCCGATCACCCGTTCAGAGTAGGGCCGAATGCCGCCTGACGGGTGACATGGCTTTAATCAGGTGTCGGCAACAGAAAGGCTGCGACATGCATCCCGTGACGTTCGAACCGTGCGACGTCCAGCGGCTCCAGCATGCTGTTGACTACGCCCTCCACGCCTCCAACAAATCACTGGACGCTCTCCTCCCACCCTGGATACCGGGAGATCTCAAACGGGAAATCAAGAGCGGATGCGTCGTTTCGCATTGCGCAACGCTACTCTTCCCGGAAACGGTCGAATCCGCCCTCGAGTACTTCGAGGAAAACGGCTGGCGCGCCTCGACCACCATACCGAGCGTGCTGGTCAAGCGCCGTCTGGTGGAGCGCTATTGGCTGCCGGACGATGCGGACATACGGGTGACGCGACTGCGCGTCACCACCGAACCCGCCCCGGAGGTGGAGGTCTTCCTCTTCCCCCGGTGCAGCCCCGGCTACAAGGACGACGTGAGCGCGCAGGAGCGCGTCCACGGCTTCGAGAACCACGTCGGCCTGTTCATGGCCGAGGCCGAGGAGGCCCGCCTCACCCGCCTGGCGGACCGGCTGGAGACCACCGGCCGGATGGTCTACGAGGGCTCGGCCCACAACCCGCACGAGAACACCACCATGCTGTACTTCGCGCCCAGCGCCCCCGTGGCCAGGACCCGGCGCCGCTTCCCGCGCTGGGAGCTCCAGTGCGCGGGTGACCTGACGGCGTGCGCCGCCCGGCGGGAGGTCAGGGTCCGGGCGCTGTTCCAGGCGTACGAGGCACTCAAGGCGAACCACATCGACGGCGGCGTGATCCCGTCCGTCTCCGCGCGGCGGCGCGTGCCCGTATCGGCGCCGAAGGCCTGACCGGCCCGGCGAACGGATCACGGCGAACGGATCACCGGCTCACGGCGACCGGATCCCGGCGACCGGATCCCCGACCGGATCCCGGCGGTCGAGCGCGGCCGTCGATCGCGGCCGTCAGAGGCCCGGTGCGGGGGCCACCGGGCCTCTGGCCTGCTGTGACTCTGCCCACCCTCCCTTGACCGGGGAAAGAAGGCATTCCTAAGTTCCTGAGCATGGCCCCCCACGACCAGACCCCCCGCCCCCGCCCGGACGACGGCTCCGCCGCCGGGACGCCGGACAGCGCCGCACTGGTCGGCTTCGACGTCGACCTCACCGCGCAGGAGCTGCAGCGCCGCGCCCAGGTCCTCGCCGCCCTCGGGCCGGAGTGGGACCCCGTCGAGGTGCTCCGCGGCGAGGAGGCCGCGTACGACCTGCTGTACTCCGGCCTCGACGCGGACCAGCAGCGCATCTACGAGGACCTGGTCACGGCCGGTGTGCTGCCCCGGCGCGAAGGCGGCGGCCGTGCTGCCGCTTGACCCGCAGGCCGATCCTGGCCGCCGCGCCTGGGTGGCCTGCCCGAACTGCGACGACCGGCAGGGCTGCGATCCGTGCGCCGCGCAGCGGAGCTGCTCGCAGCACTGGCGCTACCTGCTGACGAACACGGGCAGCCTGCTGCACCTGCAGTGCCCGTCGTGCACCCACGTCTGGGTGCACGAGAGCGGCTTCGGCGCGACCCGCTCCGTGTGGGAGCCCGCCCCCGGGTCACTGCCCGGGAGCTGACCGGCGCGGCCGGGCCGGCGCAGGGCGCCGGACGTCACCCGGGTGGGCGGTCCCGCTGGCAGGGGTCCGCACGGGGCGGCTTGCTGGGGGCATGAGACAACGCGCGCCGGGTGGCTCCCGGACCATGGATCCGGCCACGCCGAGGGCCGCCGGCCTCGCGGGCGTGGTCTTCGCCGTGCTGCTGGCGGTGTCGATCGTGCTGGTCCGTATCTCCCTGCCGGCGGGGGCCGGCGCGGAGCACGTCACGGTCGCCCCGGGCCGCCGGGCCGCCCTGGACACGGCCGTCGAGCTGGTCCCGTTCGCCGGCATCGCCTTCCTGTGGTTCATGGGGGCGCTGCGCGAGCACACCGGGGACGCCGAGGACCGCTTCCTCGCCACCGTCTTCCTCGGCAGCGGGCTGGTCTTCGTCGCCTGCCTCTTCGGCGCGGCCGCCGCAGGCCGGACCGTGCTGGCCGCCGACCAGCCGCAGGACTTCGGCCGCCACTTCGCGTACACGCTGCTGACGACGTACGGGATGCGGATGGGCGCCGTCTTCGTCATCGTGACCTCGACCATCGGGCGCAGGCTCGGGGTCTTCCCGCGGGCGCTGAGCCTGGCCGGGTACGTGGTCGGGCTGGTGCTGCTGGCCGTGAGCTCCTCCGTGCCGTGGTCGGAGCTGGTCTTTCCTGCCTGGTCCCTGGCCATCAGCCTCTACGTGCTGCGCACCTCCCGCCGCCGCCCCGGGTAGCCCCTTTCGGCCCGGCCGGCGTGCGGGCGGGGGAGGTCCGGGCGGGGCCCGCTGCCCGGCGGAGCCGGGTTCACTCGAACGGACCGGCGGACGGGCCGGGTCGGGGCGCGGGCCGCACGCTGAGCCGGGGGGTCACGGAAAGGACCGCACCTTGCTGAGGCTTGTCGTCGATCTCAACCGATGCCAGGGGTACGCGCAGTGCGCCTTCCTGGCGCCCGACGTGTTCGCGATGCACGGGGACGAGGGGCTGCTGTACGACCCGGAGGCCGAGGCCGCCCAGCGCGAGCGGGTGGCCCAGGCCGCCGCGGCCTGCCCCGTGCAGGCCATCCTCGTGGAGGAGCTGGAGGCACGCGATGCCTGACGCGACGCTGGAGAGCCTGAAGAACAGCGGCCGGATCGTCGTCGTCGGGGCTTCGCTGGCCGGCCTGCGGGCGGCCGAGACCCTCCGGGAGAAGGGCTTCAAGGGCTCGCTCACCATGATCGGCGACGAGCCGTACGAGCCGTACGACCGGCCTCCCCTGTCCAAGCAGGTACTGCTCGGCAAGGCCCGCGCCGAGCACACCGTGCTGCCCCGCCGCCGCGCGGTCGACGCGCAGTGGCGCCTCGGCGTGGCGGCCAGCGGCCTGGACATGGCGGCCCGCCGGGTCAAGCTGGCCGACGGCGAGGAGGTCGCCTACGACCGGCTGCTGATCGCCACGGGCGTGCGGGCGCGGCCGTGGCCGAACGAGGCGGAGGGCGAGCTCGACGGCGTGTTCGTCCTGCGCACCTGCGATGACGGGGCGGCCCTGGCCCAGCGGCTGGACGCCGGGCCGCGCCGGGTGCTGGTCATCGGCGCCGGGTTCACCGGGTCGGAGATCGCCTCCGCCTGCCGCGAGCGCGGGCTCGAGGTCACCGTCGCCGAACGGGCCGACGCACCGCTGGTGGGCGCGCTCGGCGGGGTCGTCGGGGCGGTGGCCGCGCAGCTCCAGCGCGAGAACGGGGTGGACCTGCGCACCGGCATCATGGTGACCGGCCTGGAAGGCGACTCCACCGGGCGGGTCCGGGCCGCGCACCTGTCGGACGGCACCACGCTGGAGTGCGACGTGGTGGTCGTCTCGCTGGGCGCGCAGCGCAACACCGAGTGGCTGGCCGGCTCCGGGTTGGGCGCGGGCCCGCGCGGCATCGCCTGCGACGCGGGCTGCCGGGCCTTCGACATCCGGGGCATCGTCACCGACGACGTCTTCGTGGCCGGCGACGTCGCCCGCTCCCCGCACCCGCTGTTCGGCTACCAGTTCCTGTCGCTGGAGCACTGGGGCAACGCCGTCTCCCAGGCGGAGACCGCGGCCCACAACATGCTCAGCGAGAGCACCGACCGGCGTCCCCACCTCTGGGTGCCGGCCTTCTGGTCGACCCAGTTCGGCGTGAACATCAAGTCCGTCGGCGTGCCGTCGATGGGCACCGAGATCATGATCACGCAGGGTTCGCTCGGCGAGCGCCGCTTCACCGGGGTGTACGGGTACCAGGGCAGGGTCATCGGCGCGGTCGCCTTCGACAACGCGCGCTGGCTGGAGTTCTACGAGCGGCAGATCGAGATGACCGCGCCGTTCCCGCCGCCGTACACCAACGTGGACCGGCGCGCCGAGGGGGCCCGGCCGGTGCCGGCGGACTTCCCCGACCCGTCGGTGCCCACGCACGGGCCGACCGTGACCCTCAGCGGATACTCGCCGACCGACCGGCGGTTGACGTTCACCCCCGCCGGGCGCTGACCGCCCCGCACGCCGCTCCCGGAGGACCCGTCCATGAAGCAAGGCATCCTGACCCAGATCCTGGACTACGAGAACCGCGCGAACCCGTACCCGCTGTACGAGGAGCTCCGCAGGACGCCCGTCCACCACGACGGGGAGGGCCCGTACGTCGTCAGCACGTACTACGAGATCAAGAGCCTGCTGCACGACCCGCGGATCAGCTCCGACGCCCGCAACCGCACCGCCTCCGGCGGCGACCCGCTGGCCGACGACGAGGAGGAGGGGGCGCTGCCGCCGAGCTTCCTGAAGCTGGACCCGCCCGAGCACGACCGGCTGCGCCGGATGACCAACCGGCACTTCGGGCCGCCGCACTCCCCGCACCGGATCGAGGGGATGCGCGGCGACCTCGAGCTCATCGTGAAGGGACTGATCGACGGTCTCGGCACCGGCGCGAACGGGGACACGGCCGGCACGGAGCGGATCGACTTGGTCGACCGGTTCTCCTACCCCTTCCCCGTGACCATGATCTGCCGGCTGCTCGGGGTGCCGAAGGAGGACGAGGCCCGCTTCCACGTGTGGGCCGACACCCTGGCGGCGAGCCTGGACCCCGCTCCGGACGCGGACGCGGCCGAACGGGAGAAGGTCACGCACGACGCCCGCATGGAGCTGGGCATGTACCTGGCCGGGCTGATCGAGGAGCGGCGCAAGAACCCGGCCGACGACATGCTGTCGCAGCTGGCCGTCGGGCACGGGCCGGACGAGTCGATGTCCACGATGGAGCTGCTGAGCACCGCGGCGCTGCTGCTGATCGCCGGGCACGAGACCACCGTCAACCTGATCACGAACGGCATGCTGACGCTGCTGCGCAATCCGGACGTGCTGCGGCGGCTGCGGGCCGAACCGGGTCTCGCGGTGCCGCTGGTGGAGGAGCTGCTGCGGTTCGAGCCGCCGGTGCAGCTGCTGCCGCAGCGCACGCCGCTGGTCGACATCGAGGTGCGGGGCGTGACCATCCCCAAGGGGTCCTCGATGTGGCTGATGCTGGCCGCCGGCAACCGGGATCCGCAGCGGTTCGAGAACCCCGACCGCTTCGACCCGGACCGCAAGGACATCCAGCACCTCGGGCTCGGGAGCGGCATCCACAGCTGCTTCGGCGCGCCGCTGGCGCGGCTGGAGGCGCAGCTCGCGCTGAGCGAGCTGGCGCGGCGGCTGGAGAACCCTCGGCTGCTGGAGGACCCGCCGCCGTACCGCCAGAACGCGGTGCTGCGCGGCCCGCGCCACCTGATGATCGCCTGCGACGGCGTCCGGCCCTGAGCGGACGGGGCGGGTGGCGCGACCCGGCGCCGGTCAACTGCCGCCCAGCTGCGCGGCGTACGCGTCGTCGCGGACCTCCGGCTCCGGGTGGCGGCGCAGGGAGAGGAGCGCCTCCCGGCAGGGCTGCGGCCAGCCCTGCCCGCGCTCTGCAGTTCCTCGGCGAGCCGGGCCGCGATGCCAAGTCCGGTCCTCGCGCAGTCGGTTGATCCGGGGGGTGGGTCGGGGCGGTGGCGCATATGCTCCGGGCGTGCGCCGCAGCAGCGTGCGTACGAACGCCTCGCGAGCCGTAAGGGGACCGCCGTGAGTGTCCGCATCCAGCCCTCCTCCCAGGTCGACGAGACCGCCGAACTCGGGGAGGGGACCACGATCTGGGATCTGGCGCAGATACGGGAGGAGGCCCGGCTCGGGCGCGGCTGCATCGTCGGGCGCGGTGCGTACGTCGGCCCCGGCGTGCGCATCGGGGACCACGTGAAGCTGCAGAACTACGCGCTCGTGTACGAGCCGGCCGTCCTCGGCGACGGGGTGTTCATCGGGCCGGCCGCCGTGCTGACCAACGACTTCTACCCGCGGGCGGTGGACCCCGACGGCCGGCTCAAGCGCGGGGACGACTGGGAGGCCGCCGGCGTGGTGGTCGGCGAAGGGGCCTCGCTGGGGGCCCGGTCGGTGTGCGTGGCCGGGGTGCGCGTGGGGCGGTGGGCGCTGGTCGCGGCCGGCGCGGTCGTCTCCCGGGACGTGCCGGACTTCGCGCTCGTGGCGGGGGTGCCGGCCCGGCGGATCGGCTGGGTGGGCCGGGCCGGGGTGCGGCTGGTGAAGTGCGAGGGCCGGCCGGGCACCTGGGAGTGCCCGCGGACCGGGGCGCTGCACGAGGAGAAGGACGGAACGCTGGTCGAGCTGGCCTGACACCGGCCGGATGCCGGGCCGACACCTGCCCGGCACCGGCCCGGCACCGACCTGACGGTGCGTCGGAATTTAGGTCACCGGCATTTCCTCAAAACCGCAATCAACGAACATCCTTGGGCATACCTTGTCGGTGTACACGGGATCTGAGCAGGCAACAGGCTTGGTTCAGTGGGGGGTTGTACACGACGGGGCATCGCTGGGGGGATCCAGTGGGCGGCCCCGGACGGCTCGTGCCGCAGGGGGGATCCACACCGCCGGTACGTGCGCGCCGTCGTGCGCCGTGCGGCGCGGTCGTGTCGTGCACCGTCACGCGCATGCGCATGCGCGGCGCCTTATCCCCCGCAGGACGACGACCGCCCGGTCTGTCCCAGGAGCGATCAGAGGGGGTAGGTGTGTTGGAGCCGTACAGCTCGGACATACGGGGTGCGCGCAGTGCGCGGGAGGCCGGGGTGGGGGCCCGGTGACCGTGACCTTCGCACGATTAGGAGCACTGGCCCAGGAGGACCCGTCGCTGCACGCGCTCGCCGAGCGGCTGCTCGCGCTGGCCGAGGCGGGTCTGCCCGAGATGTACGTGCCGGGAGCCGACACCTTCGTCTTCACCAGGGCGGGCACGATCGCCCCGGACGGCAGGCCGCGGGTGGAGCGGCGCGGGACCAGCACCCGGTACGCGGCCATCACCGCGCTCGGGGCGCGGTTCCTGCCCGAGGACCGGCAGCGCGCCGTGCTGGGCGGGCATACGGCCGGGGAGTTCACGGGGCTGCTGGTGGAGCGGCTGCCCGCGGTGCCGAACCTCGGCGACGCGGCGCTGATCGCCTGGGCGGCCGCCGAGACCGGCCATCCCAAGCTGGCCGACGCCCTCGCCCGGGTCGCCGCGCTGGACGTGCCCGACCGGCCGCAGTACACCGTCGAGGCGGCCTGGGTGCTCTCCGCCCTCGCCGCCGCGCGGAACTCGGCCGATGTGGAGTACCGTCTAGCGGCCGCCCGCGACCGCCTGCTGGCGGCGAGGACGCCCGGCGTCCCGCTGTTCGCGCACGCCACCGGCCCGGGACTGGTCCCCGGATACCGCTCGCACGTGGCATGCTTCGCCGACCAGACCTATCCCCTCCAGGCACTGGCCCGGCTGCACGCGAGCGGCACGGACCCGGAGGCCCTGGAGGCCGCCGACGCCTGCGCCGCACGGATCTGCGCCCTGCAGGGGGACGGCGGACAGTGGTGGTGGCACTACGACTCCCGCACGGGGGGCGTGGTGGAGGGCTACCCGGTGTACAGCGTGCACCAGCACGCCATGGCTCCGACCGCCCTGTTCGACCTGGCCGAGGCGGGCGGCACCGACTTCGGGGCCGCGATCCGGCGCGGGCTGTCCTGGATGGTGCAGGTGCCCGAGCTGCAGGGGCCCGACGGCACTCCGCGCGAATCGATGATCCGCGAGGACCACGGCGTCACCTGGCGCAAGGTCTACCGCGGCGACCCGGCCAAGGCGGTACGGGCCGCCCGCGGGCTCACCACCCGGGTGGCCCCGCAGGCCCGGCTGGCCCCGCTCGACCGGATCTTCCGGCCGCTCGCGGTGGACCGCGAGTGCCGGCCGTACGAGTTCGGCTGGATGCTGCACGCCTGGCTCGGGGGGTTGGACAGATGAGCCGACGCGTGTCCTTGTTCGGGGTCACGCTCGACGCCCTGACCATGGACGAGACCGTGCAGCGCTGCCTGGAGGCGGTGCGGCGCGGGGAGCAGATCGAGATCGGCATGGTGAACGCCGCCAAGCTGGTCAACATGCGGCGCGACCCGCGGCTCGCCGCCGCGGTCGCCGGCTGCGACCTGGTCCTGGCCGACGGCCAGGCCGTGGTCTGGGCCGGCCGCGTCCTCGGCGTGCGGCTGCCCGAACGGGTGGCGGGGATCGACCTGTTCATGCGGCTGCTGGCCGCGGCCGAGACCGCGGGCATCCCCGTCTACCTGCTCGGCGCCCGCGAGGACGTCCTCGCGCTGATGCTCCGCCGGATCGCCGAGCGGTTCCCGGCGCTGCGCGTGGCCGGCAGCCGCAACGGCTACTTCGAGGACTCCGAGCAGGGTCCGATCGCCGACGCGGTCGCGGACAGCGGCGCGCAGCTGCTGTTCCTCGGCATGACCTCGCCCAAGAAGGAGATCTTCACCGCCGGCTACGGCAAGCGCACCGGCGCCCACGTGGTGCACGGCGTCGGCGGCTCCTTCGACATCCTGGCCGGCATCACCAAACGGGCTCCGCTGGTCTGGCAGCGCATGGGGCTCGAATGGTTCTACCGCGCCCTGCAGGAGCCGCGCCGCCTCGGCAAGCGCTACCTCACCACCAACACCGCCTTCCTCCTCATGACCGTCCGGGAGCTCATCCACCGGACACCGTCTGCCGGTTCCGCGAACAGGAGTCACTGATGCGCGTCGTCGTCGTGGGACAGGGGTACGTCGGCCTCCCGCTGGCCATCAGGGCCGCCGAGGTCGGACACCAAGTGATCGGGTACGACGTCGACGCGCGGCGGGTCAAGAGCCTCGCCGCCGGCGAGTCGTACGTGGAGGACGTCTCCTCCGAACGGCTGGCCCGCGCTCTGGAGCGCGGCACGTACCGGCCCAGTGAACTCGCCCGGGACTGCGGCGGTTTCGACGTCGCCGTCGTCACCGTCCCCACCCCGCTGCAGGACGGAGCCCCCGACCTGCGCTACATCGAGGAGTCGGCGCACACCCTGGCCCGGTTCCTGCGGCCGGGCGCGACGGTGGTCCTGGAGTCCACCACCTACCCGGGCACCACCGAGGAGCTGTTCGGCCCCATCCTGGAGGACGGCTCGGGCCTGACCGCCGGGTCCGACTTCCACCTCGGCTACAGCCCCGAGCGCATCGACCCCGGCAACACCGTGTGGGGCTTCCAGCAGACGCCGAAGGTCGTCTCCGGTGTCGACGCCGCCTCGCTGAAGGCGGTGGAGGCCTTCTACGGGGAGCTCGTCGACACGACGGTGCCCGTGCGCTCGCCCAAGGAGGCCGAGCTCGCGAAACTGCTGGAGAACACCTTCCGGCACGTCAACATCGCCCTCGTCAACGAGATCGCCATGTTCGCCCGGCACCTCGACATCGACGTGTGGCAGTCCATCGAGGCGGCGTCCAGCAAGCCGTTCGGCTTCATGAAGTTCACCCCCGGCCCCGGCGTCGGCGGGCACTGCCTGCCGATCGACCCCTCGTACCTGTCGTGGCGGGTGCAGCGCGAACTCGGCCAGAACTTCCGCTTCGTGGAGCTGGCCAACGACATCAACAACCACATGCCCGAGTACGTCACGCGCCGCGTCGTCGACGCGCTCAACGCCAAGCGCCGCTCGGTCAACGGCTCCCGGATCCTGCTGCTGGGACTCGCGTACAAGAAGAACACCGGCGACGCCCGGGAGTCGCCGTCCATGCGGATCGCCCAACTGCTCCTGGAGATGGGCGCCAAGGTGCGCGCCGCCGACCCCCACGTGGTGGAGAGCGTCGAGATCGACGCCCGGCTCACCCGGGTCGAGCCGACCCGCAAGGAGCTGGCCGCCGCCGACGTGGTCGTCCTGCTCACCGACCACGACGCCTTCGACTACGCGATGGTCACCGAGCACGCCTCGCTCGTGCTCGACTGCCGCAACCGGATGTCCGGACCCACCGTGGAGGTGCTCTGACCCCATGCCCCGGATCGTGTGCGTGGCCGGAGCACGGCCCAACTACATGAAGATCAAACCGGTGATGGACGCCCTGGAGCGGCACGGCGCCGACGTGGTGCTCGTCCACACCGGCCAGCACTACGACGCGTCCATGAACGACGTCTTCTTCCGCGACCTCGGCATCCGTCCCCCCGACCGGTACCTGGGCGCCGGCTCCGGCAGCCACGCCCAGCAGACCGGGCGGGTGATGGCCGCCTTCGAGCCTCTGCTCGACGAACTGGCCCCGGACGCGGTCGTCGTGGTCGGCGACATCAACTCCACGCTGGCCTGCGCCCTGGTCACCGCGAAGGCGGGGCCGCTGCTGGCGCACGTGGAGGCGGGCCTGCGCAGCCGGGACTGGAGCATGCCGGAGGAGGTCAACCGCGTCGCGACCGACCGGGTCAGCGACTACCTGCTGGCCCCCTCCCCCGACGCGGCCGCGAACCTGCGGTCGGAGGGGTACCGGGAGGACCAGATCCACGTGGTCGGCAACGTCATGATCGACACGCTGCTGGCCAACCTCGACCGGGCCAGGGCCACGGACGCACTGGAGCGCCACGGACTGGCCCGCGGCGGGTACGGCCTGGTCACCCTGCACCGGCCGGCCAACGTCGACGACCCCGACGCCCTGCGCGGGCTGCTGAAGGCCCTCGGCGAGGTCGCCGGGCGGTGTCCGCTGCTGTGGCCCGTGCACCCGCGGACCGCCGACCGGCTGGCCGAGGCCGGGGTGCCGGGCGGGATCCGGCTGGTGCCGGCCGCCGGATACCTGGACTTCATCGCCTTGCAGGACGGTGCCCGCCTGGTGCTCACCGACTCCGGGGGCGTCCAGGAGGAGACCACCGCGCTGGGCGTGCCCTGCGTGACGCTGCGGGAGAACACGGAGCGGCCGATCACCGTCGAGGAGGGCACCAACGTCCTCGCGGGCACCGACCCGGAACGCATCACCGCCACCGTGCACCGGGTGCTCGACGACCCGCCCGCGCCCCGCTGCCCGGAGCTGTGGGACGGCCGGGCGAGCCAGCGCATCGCCCGGGTCCTGCTGGAGGGCGGGAGCGCACGGACCCGACTGCGGCCGACCGACCTGGCACCGTAGCGGCACCGCACGCCGTGGTCCGTACGACCCGTGCATCCGTACGACCTGCAAGACCGCACGACCGCACGACCGCACCACTGCAACACACCGCAAACACCGCAATGACAGGGCGGCGGCGCTGCACCCCACGGCGCCGCCGCGAGGGGGAAGATCGTGGATCTCGCGGAGATCTGGCGGGTCATGCGCAGGCGCTGGTACGTCCTGCTGCCCGGGCTGCTGCTCACGGCCGCGCTCGTCGCCGGCGTGTACCTGCTGGTCCCGGTGGAGTACACCTCGCAGAGCACGGTGACGCTCCTGAACTCGAAGAAGGCCACGGTGGCCTTCGACGGCAACCCCTTCCTGAGCACGCAGTCCTCGCTCACCGGAATGGCCGACGGCCTCGCCCGCAACCTCAACTCCGACGACTCCCGGGCCGACCTGAAGTCCCAGGGCGTCACCGGAACCTACGAGGCGAAGATCGCCGACAACGCCCAGGGGCCCTTCATGTGGCTGAGCGTCACCGGCACCCGGCCGGCCGCCGTCCTGAAGTCGGACCAGCTCCTGACCGCCTACGCCGAGAAGCGGCTGAAGGAGTTCCAGGCCCAGCAGTCGGTGGCACCGGACGCCATGATCCGGATGGCGACGATCGTCCCGCCGCAGAAGCCGGAGCCGCAGACCAAGACCCGGATCCAGTACCTGGTCATGGCAGGGGTGCTGGGCTTCGTGCTCAGCCTGGTGGCCACCTTCTTCGTCGAGGCCCGCCGACGCGCCTCCGGCAAGCCGGGCCGGCACCGGCCCGCCCCGTCCGAGACGGCGTCCCCGGACGAGGCAGTGTCCGAGCGCGAACCGTCCACCGCCGCACCGCAGGAGCCCGCCCTGCCGGCCGCCGCGCACGGGTCTGCGGGATCGCCGTGACCGGCCCCGCCACCGGCACCGGAGCCGGTACGGACACCGCAACCCCGGCGGGGGACGCGTCACCGGGCCCGTCCCTGGGGCGCAAGGTCGGCTCGGCCGCCCGCTGGAGCCTGGTCAACACCGTGGTCATGCGGCTCGGCAACTTCGTCACCGGGATCATCCTGGCCCGCTTCTTCCTCGGACCCGAGGCCTGGGGCGTCTACGGGATCGCCCAGACGGTCCTGCTCGTGCTGCTCTCCGCGAACGAACTCGGCGTGTCGCTGGCCCTCGTGCGCTGGGAGGGCGACCCCCGCCGCTTCGCCCCGACCGTCCTCACCCTGAGCGCCGCCTCCAGCTGCCTGCTGTACGCGGTGCTGTTCGCGGCGGCGCCCGCCGTGGCCCGGGTCCTGGGCTCGCCCGAGGCCGACGGCGTGCTCCGGGTGATGTGCGTGTGCGTGGTCCTCGACGGCCTGGCGCAGGTCCCCGCCGGCTTCCTCACCCGGGAGTTCGCGCAGGGCCGCCGGATGGCCATCGACGGCGTCAACTTCGTCCTGAGCACCGCGGTCACCCTGCTGCTGGCCGTCCAGGGCTGGGGCGCCATGAGCTTCGCCTGGGGTTCCGTCGCCGGCAACGCCGCCGCCCTCGCCGGCTGCTGCCTGGCCGCGCCGGGCACCCTGCGGTTCGGCTGGGACGCGGAGCAGGCCCGGGCGCTGCTGCGGTTCGGGCTGCCGCTCGCCGGTGCCAGCATGCTGGCGCTCGGCGTCGTCAACGTGGACACCATGGTGGTGGGCTCCGCGCTCGACCAGGCGGCCCTCGGCTTCTACGTGCTCGCCTTCAACATCTCGGGCTGGCCCGTGCGCATCATCTCCGAAGCGGCCCGGCGCGTCTCCTTCGCCGGTTTCTCCCGGCTGGCCGAGTCGCCGGGCGCGCTGGCCGGCGGGTTCGGGCGGGCCATGGGCGTGGTGATGACGGGCACCGTGCCGCTGTGCGTGCTGCTCGCCGTCCTGGCCGGTCCGGTGATCGGGCTCGTGTACGGGGAGCGCTGGCTGCCGGCGGCCGGCGCGCTGCCCTGGCTGATGGCGCTGGGCCTGGTCCGGATCGGCTGCGAGCTGGCGTACGACTGCCTGGTGGCCGTCGGGCAGCGCCGGTCCCTGATCGGGGTGCAGGGGCTGTGGCTGGTCGTCCTGGTCCCGGTGCTGGTGGCCGGCGCCGGGGCGGGCGGGATCGTGGGGGTGGCGCAGGGGCACGTGCTGGTGGCCGGGGCCGTCGTGGTGCCGGTGTTCCTGGCGGCCCTGCACCGCAGCGGGGTACGGGTGGGGGCGGTGGCGCGCGCGTGTGCCTGGCCGTTCCTCGGCGGCGCCGTGATGGCGGGGGTGCTCCTCGGCCTGGAGCGGCTGCTCGGCGACGGTGTCCTCGCGCTGCTCGCGACCGGGGCCGCCGGCACGGTCTGCTACGTGGTGTGCGTGCTGCCCAGCCGCGGGTTCCTGCGCGGCTCCCCGCCGGGCGGAGCGCCCGCCGGTGCGACCGCGGCGGCCGGGGGATAGCGGCCGTGGCACGCGACCGGAGGCGGATTGCGGCCTGGCTGGCGGCCGGGCTCCTGCTGGCCGTCGTCATGACCCTGTGCCAGGCGCAGCGGACCGGCAGGGGCGAGCCCTCGGCCGGGCCCTGCCCGGAAACCGCCCTGGACTGCCCCGGCCCCGGCGCGAACACCGCGGCCCCGCCCGCTCCCTCGCCGGACCCGGGCGCCACGGGGACGGCGAGCCCCTCCCCCTCCCCCGGTACGTCCTCGTCCCCGCCCGCCGCGGGCTCCCCTTCGGGGTCGGGTGCGCCCGGTGCGGCGGGGCCGTGCTCCTCGCCGGGCGCGTGCGGGTTCCCCGACGAGCGCACCACCGGCCCGCGGACCGGGCTGGAGCGGCACGACACCGGCAACATGTCGGTGAAGACCGACGGCACGGTGATCCGCGGCTGGGACATAAAGGGCTCGCTGGACGTCTACGCCAACGACGTCACCGTCATCGACAGCCGGATCACCTCCACCAACTGGTGGGGCATCAACCTGCGCCCCGGCTACAGCGGCCTGAAGGTCCTGCACACGACGATCACCGCCGTCCCGGGCAAGGGGCCCGACAACGGGGGCGTCAACTACGCCGTGTCCAACATGGGCACCAGCTCGATCGAGGTCGGCTGGTGCGACATCTCGGTCTTCGGTAACGCCCTGTCCATGGGCCAGGGCGACCTGCACGACAACTACGTCCACGACATCGTCGCCTTCCGCAACCAGGGCGGCGAGTGGCAGCACACCGACGCCGTCATCAGCGGCGGCGGGAACAAGGGCCGCCTCAGCGTGCGCCACAACACCCTGCTGAACCCGGTCCGCGTCGACCAGGGCGCGACCGCCGCGATCGGACTGTTCGCCGACACCGGCACCGTCTCCTCGGTGACGGTCGACCGCAACTGGCTGGCGGGCGGGGCGTACGCGCTCTACGCGGGCGGCCCCGGCGCGACGAACATCCAGATCACCGACAACGTGTTCTCCACGGAGTACCACGCGGCCGCGGGGGCCTACGGCCATGCCACCGCCTGGAACGCGGGCGGCGCGGGGAACGTGTGGCGCGGCAACCGCACGACCGGCGGCCGGCCCGTCGAACCACCGCCCTCCTCCTGACGACCGGAAGGACCTCATGCGGCGCATCGTCCGGGCTCCCTGGGAGCTGCTCAAGCGGGCCTTCGGCTGGCTGGTGCTCTTCGAGGCTAGGAACAAGCTGCTGCTCGCCCCGTCCGCGGTGCGGCTGCGCCGCTTCGAGGACGCCGAGACGGCCCGGCTCGCCGCCCACCTGGGCCGGCCGCCGCAGGCCCTGGTGGCCACCGTGATCGCCACGCACCGGCGGCCGGAGGCGCTGCGCGCGGCGGTCCGCTCGGCGCTGGCGCAGACCGTGCGGGACCAGGTGGTCGTCGTCGTCGACGACGGGGCGGGTCTGGGCGGACTCCCGGAGGACCCGCGGCTGTTCGCGGTGTCGCTGACCCGGAACACGGGCACGGCCGGGGTCGTGCGCAACGTGGGGATCCGGCTGACCCGCTCGCGGTACGTGGCCTTCCTCGACGACGACAACCTGTGGGAGCCCGACCACCTCGCGCAGGCCCTGGCCGTGCTGGAGGCGCCGGGCGGGCCGGACGGCGTGTACACCGCCCTGCGCCGGGTGCTGCCCGACGGCTCCGAGCGGGACCTGCTGTCGGTGCCCTTCGACCGGCGCCGGGCCGCGCACGAGGCGTTCCTCGACACCAACGCGTTCGTGGCGCGGCGCAGCCGGGCGCTGTACTTCAGTCGGCTGCGCCGCACGCCCGCGGTGCTGCCGCGGGAGGACTGGGAGCTCGTACGCCGCTACAGCCGCCGCCACGAGGTCCGCCATCTGCCGCGGCCGACGGTGCGGTACCTGGTCAATCCGGAGAGCTTCTACACCGCGTGGGACGGGCGGACGCCCTCCGGGTGACCGGGCCTCGGGCCGAGGGGCCGACGGGCCGACGGGCCGAAGGCCAGGCGATCAGGGGCCCGGGGTGGCGTGCAGTGCGGACGGGCTGGCCAGGGCCAGGGCCGCGGCCCGGTTGGCCGGCCGGCCGAGGGCCGCCCGGGAGGTCTCGCGCAGCAGGACGGCCGCGCGGAAGGCGGCGGTGGCCGCCGCCCCGTGCCGGCGGCCGTAGAGCCGCACCCGGTTGAGGGTGAGCAGCGTCCACAGGCGCGGGGAGACCTGCGAGTCCCCGCCGAGGTGGACGGCCGAGGCCCCGGGTTCGAGCCGGGTGGCGAAGCCGAGGTCGCGGGCGCGCAGGCAGTACTCGGTCTCCTCCGAGTACAGGAAGAAGGATTCGTCCCAGGCGCCGCAGGCGTCCAGGCAGTCGCGGGAGAGGGCCATCAGCGCCCCGGTCGCCCAGTCCGTGACGGTCGCCCGCGCGTACGCCGAGGGGTCGGTCACCAGCTCGCTCCACCGCGGGAAGCGGCCCGCCCGCCGGTTGCCGATCACCGCCTCGCCGAGGGCGCGCGTCACCCGGGATTCGCGGCGCAGCGAGTGCTGGAGCGTGCCGTCCTCCTCGTACAGCAGCGGGATGCTGATCCCGACGCGGCGGCCGCCGGACAGCGGGGCGTCGAGCGCGTCGACGAGGAGCCGGGCGCAGCCGCGCCGCATCCGGACGTCCGGGTTGCAGACCAGGGCGGCCCGGAGGTCGCCGTACCGGGTGGCGGCGGCCTCGAGGGCGGCGTTGACCCCGGCCGCGTAGCCGGCGTTGCGGCCGGTCTGGACGACCGTGGCGTCGGGGGCGAGCGAGCGGACGAGGTCGACGGTGCCGTCGGCGGAGTCGTTGTCGGCGACGACCAGGTGCCAGTCGAGGCCGGCCATGCCCTCGGGCAGCGAGGCGAGGAACTCGGGCAGCACCCGGGAGCTGTTCCAGGTGACGACGAGGACGGCTACGGGACCGGTACCCGGGACGGGGTGACGGGAGGACATGCGGGCTCCGTGGTTGGGGACTGCGGCGTGGCACGCCGGAGGAAGCCGAGGTGGCTGCCCCCGGCGGCGATCGTCAGGAAGAACATCCCGGCGAACATCGGGAAGCTGAGGGCGTCGAAGGTGGCGCTGCTGACCAGGGCGACGAGGGCAGAGGCGAAGTAGGCCTGGCCGAGCTCGCGGTCGGACTCGCGGGTGGCGAGGCGGCGGATGGCGCCGCCCTGGTGGATGCCGGTGAGGAACAGCGCCAGGAGGGCGGCGAGGCCCAGCAGGCCCATCTCGGCCAGGGTCAGCATGTACTGGTTGTCGGTGAAGAAGTACAGGTCGGGGGTGAAGGTGCCCAGGCCCCGCCCGAACAGCGGGCGTTCCTCGAGGTAGGGCACGATCGCGGTGTACTTGACGGTGCGGGCCTGGGTGCTGCTGTCGGAGTTGGACAGGAACGACCCGAACAGCGTGGTGATGGTGCCGATCAGGCCCGGTACGAGCACCTTGAAGCAGGCCACGGAACCCAGCAGCAGGCCGATCGCGGTCCAGCGGCGCTGCGGCTTCCAGCGCGGCACCATCACCAGCACCACGATGAGCGCGCCGATGATCGAGGTCCGCGAGACCGTCAGCGGCAGGGCGCCGCCCATCAGCACCACCGGTCCCCAGCGGCGCCAGGCGCGCAGGTGCGCGCGGACCGGGTCGAAGGCCTGTTGCACGGCGAAGGGCAGCAGCAGGGCGAGCATGCCGCCGAACTCCAGGGGCTGCGCCGTGGTGGAGCGGGGCCGGGTGAACGCCCCGCGGTCCAGGGTGGTGATCTTCGCGACGCTCGACTGGAGGCCGGGGATGTTGATGCGTTCGGCGATGTTGCTGGCGGTGAAGAAGTCGTAGTAGCCGATCGCGGCGACGATCGCGGCCATCACGACGGCCCGGCGCAGCAGTACGTCGAGGCGGGCGCGGTCCTGGATGCCGGCGGTCACGAGCACCACCAGCGACACCCACACGAGCAGCCCGATCAGGCCGCGGTCGGCCCCGAGGACCTCCTTGTGGGAGCTGCCGCGGACCGCGTTGGCCAGGTACGAGGCCAGTACGGACACCGCGAGGAGCCACATCACGACGCGGGGCAGCCGGGTGCCGGGGGCGGGCCGGACGCGGCCGGTCATCCAGGTGGCCAGGTACCAGAACAGGCCGAGCAGCGCCCATACGTTGGCGGGGGTGCCGACCCCGCCCAGCCCCGGCAGGGTCAGGTTCGAGGGGATGAAGAAGGCCAGGCCCAGGTAGCCGGTGAGGACGGCGACGGCGTCCAGCTGCCGGGTGCGGGGCCGGCGGCGCAGGCGCCGCTTCCTCGGCTGCTGCCCGGCCGCGGCCGCCGCGGCGGCGGCCTCGCGCCGCCGGCGCCGGAACGCCGCCAGGGTCTCCGTCACGAAGGAGAGGACGAAACCGGCGGTGAAACCGGCGATGACCACGGCCAGCACCTGCTGGTAGCGGCTCTTCAGCTGCGGCTTGGGGGTCTGCGGCAGCACGACGGGCGCGGTCTGCACGAAGTAGGCGGGCTCCACCTTGGACGCGGCCTGCAGCGCGTTGAGCTGCTCCCCCGCGAACGCGGTGAGGGTGCTGGTCTCCTTGAGCACCTTGGCCCGGTCCGGGCCGGTGACGGTCAGCGTCAGCATCGGACCCGAGGTGTTCGCGGCGAAGCCGACCGTGTACGGGTCGGTCACGCCGAGCCCCTGCAGGTCCCGCGCCGCATCGGCCCCCGACAGGGTCCTGATCAGCACGTCCGCGGTGACGACCAGCGAACCGCCCGCGTTGGAGATCGGGTTGCCGAAGGCGGGGGCCAGCTCGGCCACGGCCGCGGAGTCCAGCAGGGCCACCGAGCTCTGCGACTGGTACTCCACCGGCACCGACCGGTACAGGTGCAGGCCCGCGAGGAGGCCGAGGAGGGTCAGGGAGACCATCACGTACCAGCGGCGCCGGAGCACCGCCAGGATCTCGCCGATGCTCACGGGCGCCTCCCCCGCGGCCGGGAGCCGGGGCCCGTCCGACCCCGATCCGCCGGACCGGCCGTAGCTGCCGGAACCGATGGCGGGCCGCCGCGCGTCCTGGAAGGATCGGGCGCGACGGAAGGAATCCTGTGTCGCCTGGTGAGTTGTTCCGCACGCTGCGCCGCCGCTGGTACGTCCTCGTGGTCGCGGCCGTCCTCGCTGCCGCCGGGGCCGTGCAGGTGCTCCGCCCCGCACCCACCTATGTGAGCTCGGCGATCGTGGTGGTCAAACCGCCGGTGACGGGCACCCACCCGAACCAGCTCGCCAACCTCCAGCCGCCGCTGGCCGCCGTCTCCTACGCGGCGGTGCAGCAACTGGAGGCGCCGGCCGGGGCGGCCGAGCTGCGCGCCGCCGGGGTGCGGGGCACGTACCGGCTGATCCCCCGCAACAGCGGCACCAGCGTCACCCCCCGCTATCTGATCCCCTCGCTCCAGGTGCAGGCCGAGCACGGCGACCCCGCCGCGGCCGACCGGGCCGTGAAGACCATCGTCGAGGTGTACACCCAGCACGTCGCGGACCTGCAGGCCGGGCAGCAGATCCCGGAGGCGGCCCGGATGAGCGTGTCCGTGCTGGTCCCGCCGACGCCGGTGGAGCAGACCGGCACCAAGAGCCGCGGGCTGGCCGGGGCGGCGCTCCTGGCCGCGGTGTGCGGGGTGGCCGGCGCCCTGTGGACCGACCGCCTGCTGACGCGCCGGAACCGGCGCCGGCGCGAGGGCGCCGACACCGGTTCCGGGGCCCCGGCGCAGGACCCGGCCGGGGGCCGGCTGCCGGTGGCCGCTCCGGCCCGCTGAGGAAGCGGGCCGGTCCTGCGGCCGCGCCCCGCGCAGGGGGCGGTGGTGCTGATGGTCCATCAAATCCCTCGGCGCTTCCAGGACTGCCACCACAGCCACTCGCGGCCCCGGTCGGCGACGGCCGAGAGCACCAGCGGCTGGAGGTACGGCATCGTGCGGGCCCCGATCCGCCGGCGCAGCCGCAGCGCCCGGTACTCGCCGAGCGAGGTGTAGCCCGGCAGGCACTCGGCGGCGAAGGCCTCCAGCTCCTCGACCGGCACCACGGCGGTGCGGCCCCGGTCGAAGGCGCGGTAGGCGCGGCGCAGGGCGTACCGGGCGAGCCGGGTGCGGGCGGCGACCGACAGCCGGTCCTTGTCCGGCAGCAGGTCGCCGCACTTGTCCAGGACCGTGTCGAAGGCGACGAGGCGCTGGCGCAGGTCGTCGAGCTGCCCGCCGAAGTCGGTGGTGGACATGTTGTTGCCGTGGACGCGGTAGAAGGCCTGGTCGGCCCCGCGGACGTAGCCGACGTCGGCGTGCGCCGCGAGCCGCATCCACATCTCGATGTCGCCGGCGTGCGGGAGTTCGGGGTCGTAGCCCCCGACCTTGCGCTGGAGGCCGGTGCGGACGACCACCTCGGGCGAGGTGATGCACCCGGTGCCCTCCCGGAAGCGCCGCTCCAGCCACCAGTGCCCGGGGTAGACCACCGAGCCGGTGCTGCGGGTGCGGGCCGCGGGGAGCGGCCCGCCGTGCTGGAACCGCAGCGGCCTGCCGTAGGCGAAGCCGGCCTCGGGGTGGGCGTCGAGCAGGGCTGCGGCGCGCACCAGGGCCCCGGGGACCAGCCGGTCGTCGGCCGACAGCAGGGCGACGTAGTCCCCGTCGGCCCACTCCAGAAGGCCCTCGTTGTAGGTGGCGATGTGGCCCTTGTTGTGTTCGTGGACGTGCACCTCGATCCGCGGGTCGGCGGCTGCGAGGGCGCGGGCCACGTCCGCCGAGTCGTCCGGGGAGGCGTCGTCGATGATCAGGACGCGGACGTCGACGCCCTGCTGTTCGTCCAGGACGCTGCGGACGCAGTCGGCCAGGAAGTGGCCGTACTTGTAGCAGGGGATCACGACGCTGACGGTGCTCACTGGCCGGTCACCTCCGTGGATCCGTCCGCCGCGAGGGAGGCCGGGGCGGTGGTGGTGAAGACCGGGCCGACCCAGTAGTTCACCGAGCCGTAGGTGTTGGTGGGGAAGGCCGCGGACGCGCCGTATTTGTAGAGGCCGTTGCCGCTGCCGGGGGCGTCGGCCGGGGCGACCAGCGGGTAGGAGCGGTGGGCCGCGGTGAAGTAGCCGCCGTCGACCGCGTACTTGCCGCCCGGGGCGTGGTAGGAGGCGACGTAGGTGGTGCCGGCGGTGATGGGCACGGGGGTGGCGAAGTGGAGCTGCTGCCATCCGGAGATGGTCTCGCTGCCGAAGGTGCCGGTGGCCAGCAGGGTGCCGTCGGCCTTCCACAGGCTGCCGGTGTGGGTCCCGGTGTTCCCGGGGCCCTTGTAGAAGGTGATGCCGCTGACGTAGCCGCCCACCGCGGACTGGAAGCGGGTGCCGAGTTCGACGGAGTTGGTGTCGTCGGTGACGCTCGGGGTGGCCGGCTCGGCGGTGGCGCCCCACAGGGTGCAGGGGCAGTTCACCGCGGGCGGGCTCGTACTGGTGGTGAAGTTCCAGGTGACCGGGGCGGCCATGGCGTTGCCCCACAGGTCGGAGGCCTGGACGGAGGCCGTGTACGTGGTGTTCAGCGCGAGTTCGGTGGACGGGGTGAAGGTGGCGCTGTTCGCGGCGCCGAGGACCTTGCTGCCGGGGACGCTCGCACCGGCCGGGTCCTTCAGGGTGAAGGCCAGGGTGTCGGCGTCGATGCCCTCGTTGAAGGTGGCCTTCACCTCCGCCGTGATCGCGGTGCCGATCGCCGCGGACTGCGGGGTGGTGGCGGTGACCGTGGGCGGGGTGGTGCTGGCGGTGGCGGTGTCCAGGACGGCGTCGACCCAGTAGTTGCTGCCGTTCGCGGCCGTGGACGGGAACCCGCCGGTCGCGCTGTAGCGGTAGACGCCGTTTCCGCCGTCGGTGCCGCTGCGCAGGGCGGTCAGCGGGGCGAGGCCCGCCTCGGCCGAGGCGAAGGTGTTGTCGAAGGAGTACCCGCCCTTGGGGGCGAAGTAGGAGGCGATGTACGTGGTGTTGGCCTTGATCGGGACCGGGGAGGAAAAATTCAGCTGCTGCCAGCCGGAGGCGGTCTCGTTGGTGAAGGTGCCCGTGGCCAGGCGCTGGCCGGTGCTGCTCCACAGGCTGCCCGTGTGGGTGCCGGTGTTCGCCGGGGACTTGTAGAAGCGGACGCCGGTGATCGAGCCGGGGACCGAGGAGCGGATCTTCACGCCGAGTTCGACGGCGCTGCCGTCGCCGGCGTTGACGGTGCCCGGCACGGCTGAGGCCGGCCAGACGGTGCAGGGGCACTGCTGGGGCCCCACGGTCAGCGGCACGGTGGTGGTGGCGCCGATGTTGACGCTGTCGTCCACCGCGCGGACCTTGATCTGCGCGGAACCGGGCGTGGTCGGGGTCCACTTGTAGCTCCAGGAGCCCACGCCCGTGGCCGCCTTCCAGGTGGTCCCGCCGTCGGTGGAGACCTCGACGCGGGCCACCACGCCGCCGCCGCTGTCGGTGGCGGTGCCGGTGATGGTCACGGGGCGCAGCGCGGGCACGGTGGCGTTCGCCGCCGGGTTGGTGACGGTGACGGCCGGGCCGGTGGTGTCCGTGGACGCGGTCGCCGCGACCAGGTCGCTCTGCAGGGACTTGGGCTGGACGCCCATGTCGGCGAAGACGTTCACCGTGGCCTGCTGCATCCGCTTGTCCTCGGTGACCACCGTGGTGCCGGGGTCGCCGGTGGGCATGTTGGTCAGGCCCCAGGACCACTGGACGGTGGCGGTGCCGAAGACCAGGGCGTGCGAGGTCTGGTCGCGGAAGGCGACCAGGCTGTGGGTGGCGGTGCCGTTGCCGTAGGTGTTGCCGTAGTCCAGGCGCAGTTTGCCGTCGTTGATGTCCACGGTGGTGGAGGACAGCTGGATCTGGCCGGGCGGGCGGGACGCGTCCTCGACGTCGCTGTCCCATTCGTAGCCGAGGGTGCCGGTCGGGAAGGTGGCGGTCTGGGACGGGGTCAGGTTCGCGACGCTGGTGTTGCGCCACAGCCGCATCTTGGCGAACTGGCCGGGGACGGTGATGGCGTCGCTGCGGTAGCCGTTGACGCTGAACAGGGTGCCGGTGAGCTGGTTCTCCGGCTGGTAGGGCCGCCCGTTGGTGGAGCTGGCCGGGTCCATGAAGGTGCCGGTCCAGGTGCCGCTGGGGTCGGGGACGCCGTTGGGCTGGGGGAAGGAGAGCTTGGTCTCCTTGTAGCAGACCAGGGTCCGGTTGGCGGTGTTGGCGCCGTCGATGCTCGGGGCGAGGCGGGTCTTCCAGAAGATCTCGTTGCCGCTGAAGTACGTCTGGTGTACGCCTGCCTTGCGGGCGTTCAGGGCGTTGGTGAACTGCTCCTGGGTCCAGTACTCGTCGTGCCCGGAGGACATGAAGACCTTGTGGTTCTGCAGCTGGGTCGCCCCGCGGGTCGACATGTCGATGCCGGAGACGTAGCTGACGTCGTAGCCGTTGCGCTCCAGCCAGGACAGCATCTGGAACTCGGAGCCGTAGATGCCGTTCTCGCCGCCGATGTCCATGGGCCGGTTGTAGCTGACCTCGTAGGCCCGGCCGTCGGGGGCGGGTCCGCCGCCGTCGTAGAGGTCCTGGCCGCCGTAGTTGTTGTACGCCTGCCAGGTCTGGTCGCTGGTCTGCACGACGATGTCGGAGTGGCTGGAGTCGTTGCGGACGACGAAGGGGTAGGGCATGACGCCGTTGCCGTCGGCCTGGTCGAAGTTGGCGATGTACACGCCGGAGACGGCGTCGGCGGGCACGGTCCACGTCGAGGTGACGGGCCAGTTGCCGCAGTCGACCAGGCCGGTGGCGGCCTTGGTGGTGCAGGAGCGCGGGTTGCCGCCCGGCAGGAAGTTCGCCGGGTAGGTCTGGGCCGCCTGCGCCGCGGTCGACATCAGGCGGGCCCCGTTGCCCCCGTAGTAACCCAGCCGGTAGACCGACACGTGGTACGGGGTCGGAGACTGGATCTTGAACTGCACGGTGTCGCCCGCCTGGACGCTCATCTGGGCGCTGAAGCCCTTGATGTCGCCGTAGGCGCTGGGCGCGAACCAGTCGGACATCGGCGTGCCCGGCTTGGAGTTCTCGCAGACGACCGCGTTCATGCCGGGACCGCAGGGGTCCGCCGCGCCGGCGACCGCGGCCGGAGGGAGGACCGTGGCCATCAGCGCCGCGATCACGGTGAAGAGGCCGTACCTGAGCAACCTCGTCCGTCTGTTCATCTGTACCTCTTGTCTGTGCTGTGTCAGCGCAGGGCGTCGGTGAGCGCGTCCACGACCCGCTGCTGCTGGGCAGCGGTGATCTGCGGGAAGAGCGGGAGCGAGAGCATCCCGTCCGCGGCCCGCTCGGCGTGGGGGAAGTCGCCTCGGCCGTGGCCGAGGTGGCGGAAGGCGGCGGTGAGGTGAACCGGGGCCGGGTAGTGCACGCCGGCGCCGATCCCCTCCGCGTTGAGCTTGCCGACGACGGCGTCGCGGTCCGCGTCGTGGACCCGTACGACGTACAAGTGCCAGACGTGGACGTTGCCCTCGGCGGTGGCGGGCAGGGTGAGGCGTCCGGCGGCCGCGAGGCCGCCGAGCAGCACGTCGTAACGGGCGGCGGCGGCGCGGCGGGCGGCGTTGCCGTCGGCGAGCCGGGCCAGCTTGGCCCGGAGCACCACGGCCTGGAGGCCGTCCAGGCGGCTGTTGAAGCCTGCGGTGTCGTGCTGGTACTTGGCGGTGCCGCCGTGGTTGGCGAGCGCGCGGACGAGGTGGGCGGTGTCCTCGTCGTCGGTGACGACGGCACCCGCGTCGCCGTACGCGCCCAGGTTCTTGCCGGGGTAGAAGCTGGTCGCGGCGATGGTGCCGCTGCCGGGGGTGCGGCCGTCCCGGCTCGCTCCCTGGCTCTGGGCGGCGTCCTCGACGACCCTGGCGTGCGCGGGGAGCCGGGCGGCCAGCTCGGCCGCGGGGGCGCACTGCCCGTACAGGTGGACCGGGACCACGGCGCGGGTGCCCGCGCCGACGGCGTCGAGCGCGGCCTGCGGGTCGATCAGCAGGGTGTCGGGGAGGCAGTCGACCAGGACCGGGCGGGCCCCGATGCGGGCGACCGCGCCTGCGGTGGCGATGAAGGTGTTGGCGGGCAGCACCACCTCGTCCCCGACGCCGACCCCGGTGGCGCGCAGGGCGAGTTCGAGGGCGTCGGTGCCGTTGGCCACGCCGACGCAGTGCCCGACCCCGGCGAAGGCGGCGTACTCGCGCTCGAAGGCGCGGACCTCCTCGCCGCCGATGAAGGCGGTGCCGGCCAGCACGCGCTCGAATCCGGCCCGTACTTCCTCCGCGACCTCGGCGTGGGCCGCCTTCAGGTCGACGAGCGGTATCTGGTTCATCCGGCTGTGCTCCCCTTGCGTGTCTGCGGCCGTGCGTCGGCCGTCTCCTTGCCCGACTCGACCGGTTCCCCGGCGCGCAGTTCCTCCAGGGCGGGGCGGTCGGCCGCGCGCAGCCGGCGGGCGGGGCTGCCGGCCCACACCTCGCCGGGCGGCACGTCGGCCAGGACCGTGCTGCCCATCCCGGTCAGCGACCAGGCGCCGACCGTGGTGTACTCCCGGACCAGGGCGCCCGCGCCGACGTACGCGCCCCGCTCCACCCGTACGCCGCCGCCGAGGCGGACCCCGGAGGCGAGCGTCGCGTAGTCGGCGACCGTGTCGTCGTGGGTGAGGACGGTGTGCGGCATCACCGCCACGTGCGCCCCGACCCGTACGGCCGCGGTCAGGGCGCAGTGCGCCAGCAGCACCGATCCCGGGCCGAGCACCGAGGACGCCGAGACCGCGGCGGTGGGGTGGACCACCGTCGCGTAGCGGCTCGCGGGCAGCCCGAGGCGCCGCACCAGGCGGGCCCGTACGGCGTAGTCGCGCGGGCTGCCGACGCAGACCACCACCGTGGCCTCGGGCAGCCGGTGCACCAGCTCGCTGCCCCCCAGGACGGGCACCCCGTCGACCTCCTTGCCGTGCAGGGCCGGGTCGTCGTCGAGGTGGCCGGCGACCCGGCGGCGCGGGGCGCGGCCGAGCGCCAGGTCGGCGGCGGCCGCGGCCCGTACCGCCTGGGCGGTCTCGCGGGCGAAGCCGCCCGCGCCGACGATCAGCAGGGGCTCGGTGGCCGTCCCGGGCGGGTCCCCGGCTCCCGCCGCGGTCATCCGGCCGCCTGTTCGCGCAGGACTCCCACGACCCGGTCCTGCTGCTCCTCGGTCATGGAGTGGAACAGCGGCAGGATCAGCGAGTTGCGGGTGATCCGCTCGGTGACCGGCAGGGGGGCCGCGCCGTGGCCCGCGTACGCCGGTTCCAGGTGGGCGGCCATGATGCCGCGCCGGGCCGAGACCCCGGCCTCGGCGAGGGCGGCGAGCAGCCCGTCCCGACCCACGGGGAAGTCCTCGGCGAGCAGGACCCAGTACGACTGGAAGTTGCCCTCGCCGTATGCGGGGTCGCGGACCGGGCGCAGGCCCGGGACACCGGCCAGCGCTTGCGCGTACCGGGCGGCCAGGGTGCGCCGACGGGCCACGATCTCGTCCAGCTTGCGCAGTTGTACGAGTCCGACCGCGGCCTGGATGTCGGTCATCCGGTAGTTGTAGCCGACCTCGAGGTAGCTCTCGGCGATCGGCTTGCTGCTCGCGTGCCGCTGCGCCGCGGACACGTTCATGCCGTGCTCGCGCAGTCGGCGCAGGCGCTCCGCCCACTGGGCGTCGTCCGTTGTGATCATGCCGCCCTCGCCGGTGGTGATCACCTTGCGCGGGTGGAAGGACCAGGCGGCGAGCAGGGCTCCGTGGCCGACGGACTTGCCGCCGACGGTGGCGCCGATGCCGCAGGCCGCGTCCTCCAGCAGGGCCGTGCCCCACTCGGCGCAGGCCGCGCGCAGGGCGTGCACGTCGGCCGGCACCCCGCCCTGGTGGACGGCGAGGACCGCCTTGGTGCGCCGGGTGCGCACGGCGTCGACGGTGGCCGGGGTGAGGTTGCCGGTGGCCTCCTCGACGTCCGCGAAGACCGGGCGGGCGCCCAGGTAGCGCACTGCGTTGGCGGTGGCGATGAACGAGAGGGAGGGCACGACCACCTCGTCGCCCGGGCCGAGGTCGAGCGCGATCAGCGCCAGGTGCAGGGCGGTGGTGCACGAGCTGACGGCGATGCCGTGCTCGGCCCCGACCCGCTCGGCGAAGGCCCGCTCGAACTCCGCGACGCGCGGGCCCTGGGCCACCCAGCCCGAGAGCACCGCGTCGGCGGCGGCCCGGGCCTCGTCCTCGCCGAGCCAGGGGATCATGACGGGGATGCGGGCGGGCGGCGCGGGCTCGGCGCCGTGGGCGCCCTTGGTGTCGTTGGTGTCGTGGGCGTCGGGGGCCTCGGGGGCGCTCATCGGCCGGCCTCCCCGGCCGCGTCGGCCGCGCGCTCGGTCCGCCACCACTCGACCAGGTCCCGCAGCCCGGTGCGCAGGTCGATGTCGGCGGTGAAGCCGAGCCGCTGCGCGGCCTGCGAGGTGTCCGCGAGGCGGCGGGTGACACCGTTCACGGACCGGGCCGGGCCGTGCACCGGGGCCATGCCGTCCGCGCCCATGGCCTCCAGCAGCCCGACGGCCAGTTCGAGCAGGCTGGTCTCGGTGCCGCTCGCGACGTTGAACACCTCGTCGGTCAGGTCCGATTCGGCGGCCAGCAGGTTGGCCCGGGCTATGTCGCGGACGTGGACGAAGTCCATGGTCTGGGTGCCGTCGCCCAGGATCAGCGGCGGCTCGCCCGCGGCGATCCGCTCCATCCAGCGGATCAGCACCTCGGTGTACAGCCCGTGGATGTCCATCCGGGGGCCGTACACGTTGAAGTAGCGCAGGGCCACGTAGTCCAGGCCGTACATGGCGTGGAAGCTGCGCAGCATGCCCTCGTTGAAGGCCTTGGCCGCGCCGTAGAAGGTGTCGTTGTTGTACGGGTGGTGGCGCTCGGTGGTCGGGAAGGACTCCGCGAGCCCGTACACCGAGGCGGAGGACGAGGCGATCACCTTGCCCACCCCGGCGGCGGCCGCGGCCTCCAGCACGTTGAACGTGCCGTCGACCATGACCTCGTTGGCCAGCCGCGGCTCCTCCGCGCACTGGGTGATCCGGATGGCGGCCAGGTGGAACACCAGCTCGGCGCCCTCGGTCGCCTTGCGCACGGCGGCCGCGTCGCGGATGTCCCCCTCGACGACGTCCACGACGCCGCTCGGCAGGGCGCGGGCCAGGTTGGCGGTCCTGCCCCGGACGAAGTTGTCGAGGACGACGACCTCGCGCGCCCCGTTGTCCACCAGCAGGTCCACCACGTGCGAGCCGATGGTGCCCGCCCCTCCGGTGACCAGGATCCTCTTGCCTCGTACGCTGCTCAACGCCTTGCCCCCACTGGTTCGGTCATGTCGTGCGGTGTGCTGCCGTGTGCGGTGGTGATGTGGTGCTCTGGTGCTGTGGTGTGCTGTGGTGCCGCGGCGGTCAGCGCCCGGTGCGCAGTCCGACGACGGCGCCGCGGAACTCCAGGCTCCGGGAGGCGGCTTCCAGGATGTCGAGCACCTGGAGGCCGGCCCGGCCGTCGGTGAGTGCGGGCCGCCCGCTCCTGATCGCGGCGGCGAACTCCTCGACCATGCTGCGCAGGGCTTCCTTCTCGCCGAGGGCGGGTGCCACCATGTCGCCGGTCCGGTAGGAGACGAGCATGTCGCGGCGCTCGTCCTCGCCGATCTCCTGCGGGGCCGTCAGGTCCACCCCGCGGTCGAACAGGGCGATGCGCTGGGTGGGGTTGAGGTCGTCCCAGACCAGGGTGCGCTTGGAGCCGCCGACCATGGTCGTGCGGACCTTGACCGGGGACAGCCAGTTGACGTGGACGTGGGCGATGGCGCCGGTGCTGAGCTGGAGCGTCAGATAGGCGACGCAGGACTGGCCGGCGCCGATCGGGTCGGCCCCGTGTGCGGCGACGGCGACGGGCCGTACGTGCTCGGGGAGGATGAAGTCGAGGACCGAGAGGTCGTGCGGGGCCAGGTCCCACAGGACGTCGATGTCCTTCTGGACCAAGCCGAGGTTGATCCGGACCGAGTCGAAGAACTGGACGTCGCCGAGCTCGCCGGAGCGGACCAGCTCCCGGATCCGGGAGACGGCCGGGGTGTAGCAGTAGGTGTGGTCGCACATGAGGGTCAGGCCGCGCTCCTCGGCCTCGGTGACCAGCCGGAGCCCGTCCTCGTAGGTGGCGGCGAGCGGCTTCTCCACCAGGACGTGCTTGCCGGCGCGCAGGGCGGCCAGTGCCACGTCGAGGTGGGTGCCGGCTGGGGTGGCCACGGCGACCGCCTGGACGGCCGGGTCGGCGAGGACCGCCTCGTAGTCGGAGGTGGCCTGGACCGTGGAGTACCGGCCGAGGACCTGCCGGGCGCGGTCCACGTTGAGGTCGACGAGCCAGCGGAGCCTGAAGTCCGCACTGGCCTGGAAGTTGCGGACGAGGTTGGGGCCCCAGTAGCCCGCTCCGACGACGGCCACGCCTAACGGCTCGACCGGCGCCGCCCCTGCGGCTCCGGTGCTCCGCCCGGCGGCCTGCGCAGCGTCCTTCGCGGTGTCCTTCGCGGTGTCCTTCACAGCGTTCCCTTCCTTCCGCGCACGCCCGGGGGCGTGTCGACAACCCATGGCCGGGACGCGTGCGAAGGAAGTGCGCGGGAAACGCCGGGGAAGGCGGTGCCGCCGCCGGCGGCGGTCCGGGCGCCTGCGCGCCGGTCCGTCCTCCGCCGGGCGGTGGTGGCCCCCCACGACCGTTGCCCCACGTGGTGCACGTACTTCCGCCCCCCGGCCGTGCCGGCGCCCCTCGCACCGGTCCGGCCACGGGCAGGCGGCCTGTTTCCCCCACGCCGCCGAACCCGTTCCCTACCCCAACTGCCCTGCTCCCGTTGGATTCCGGTGCCGTACGGGCACGCCGAATCCGGTCGGCTGCGTTCAATCTAGACCACCGGGCCTACGCCCGTGGAGAGTTGACGGAAACGGTCTGTACCGGCGTTCGGGCGTGCATACTTCCGGGGTGACCAGCATCGTGATACCGGCCCACAACGAGGGCCGGGTCATCGGCCGTCTCCTCGACGCGCTCCTCGCCGACGCCGGTGTCGGAGCCGGTGCCGGTGCCCCGGCGTCGGCCGGGCCCGACATCGTCGTCGTCTGCAACGGCTGTACGGACGACACCGCGGCGGTGGCGGGCGCGCGCGGCCCCCGGGTGCGGGTGGTGGAGATCCCGACCCCGTCCAAGCACACGGCCCTGCGGGTCGGCGACGAGCACGCGCGGGGCTTCCCCCGGCTGTACGTGGACGCCGACGTCGAGCTCGGGGCGGCCGACGTCGAGGCCCTGGCCGGTGCGCTCGCCGCCGGCCGGGGGCTGCTCGCGGCGGCACCCGGCCGCGACATCCCGCTGGCCGGCTGCGCCTGGCCGGTCCGGGAGTACTACCGGGTCTGGCAGCGGCTGCCGGCCGTCCGGGAGGGCCTGTTCGGGCGGGGGGTGATCGCGGTGACCGAGCCGGGGCACGCGCGGATCGCCGCCCTGCCCCCGCTGATGGCCGACGACCTCGCCGCGTCGCTGGCCTTCGGGCCGGACGAACGGCAGGTGGTGGAGGCGGCCCGGGTGGTGGTGCATCCGCCGCGGACCTGGGGCGACCTGATCCGGCGGAAGGTGCGGGCGTCGACCTCGTCCGCCGAGCTGGAGCGGTTCCAGGCCTCGCAGACCTCGCAGGCCTCGCAGACCTCGCAGGCTCTGCAGGACTCGCAGGCCTCGCAGACCTCGCAGGACTCGCGGACCTCGCAGGACTCGCAGACCTCGCAACCGCCCTCCGGGGAGGGCGCGGCCGCCGCCCCGTCCGCCCGCACCGGGACGGGGGACCTGCAGGCCCTGCTCCGGGCCCAACCGCGCCTGCTGCCCGGCGTGCTGGTGTTCGTCGCGGCGGCCCTGGCCGCCCGCCGGGGATCCCGCAGGGCCATCCGCAGCGGGGACTTCTCCACCTGGCTGCGCGACGAGAGCAGCCGGCAGCGCTGAGCCCCCGGGCGGCGGCCGGGCAAGGCAGGGCCCAGCCGGGCCGGGCAGGGCAGGGCAGGGCAGGGCAGGGCAGGGCAGGGCAGGGCCGATCAGGCGATCAGGCCGTATGCCACCCGGATGGCCCGTACAACCATTAGGGTTCCCCTCGCACGTGCGAGTGATCGAACCCCGTCCGTCGTCTGCACCGGGAGCTCCAGCGCATGTACCTCGCGGACCGCTCCGCGCCCGCCGGCGCGAAGACGCCACTGCCGCCGGACGGGGGCCCCGCACCCGGCCGGCGCCGCGCCGTCGCCCCCGCCGTCCTGGCGCTGGGGACGGTCAGCCTGATCACCGACGTCTCCTCCGAGATGGTCACCGCGGTCCTGCCGCTGTACCTGGTGGCGGGGCTGGGCCTGAGTCCGCTCGGCTTCGGCGCGCTCGACGGCGTCTACAACGGGGTCAGCTCGCTGGTGCAGTTGACCGGCGGCCACCTCGCCGACCGGGTCCGCAACCACAAGCTGATCGCCGGGATCGGCTACGGCCTGTCCGCGCTGTGCAAACCGCTGCTGCTCCTCGCGCACGGCCTCGGGCCGATCGGCCTGGTCCTCGCCCTGGAGCGCACCGGCAAGGGCCTGCGCACCGCCCCGCGCGACGCGCTGATATCGCTGTCCACACCTGCCGCGCTACAGGGGCGCGCCTTCGGTGTGCACCGGGCCATGGACACCGCCGGGGCCCTGCTCGGACCGCTCGCCGCCTTCTTCATCCTGAACGCGGCGGTGGGCGGCTACGACGCCGTCTTCGGCGTCAGCACCTGCGTCGCCGTGCTCGGGGTCCTGGTGCTCGTGCTGTTCGTGCCGTCCGGCGCGGCCGCACCGGCGGCCGGACCCGCACCGGCGGCCGGGACCGCGCCGGGCCGGCCGGAGGCCGTGGACCTGCGGGCGGCCGCGGGCCTGCTGCGGCTGCCCCGACTGCGTGCCCTGGCCGTCTGCGCCGCCCTGCTGGGCCTGACCACCGTCAGCGACGCCTTCCTCTACCTGCTGCTCCAGGAGCGGACCGGCATCGCCGAGCAGTGGTTCCCGCTGCTCCCGCTCGGCACCGCCGCGGTGTTCCTGCTGCTGGCCGTGCCGGCCGGGGCGCTCGCCGACCGGGTCGGGCGCCGCACCGTGTTCCTGACCGGGCACGCCCTCCTGCTCGCCGGGTACGGGCTGCTGCTGTGGGCCCCGCGCTGGCCCGTGCTCCCGTACCTCGTCCTCGCGCTGCACGGCATGTTCTACGCCGCCACCGACGGGGTGCTGCCCGCCGCCGTCGCCGCGACCGTGCCCGCGCGGCTGCGTGGAACCGGCCTCGCACTCGTCGGCACCGGCCAGGCGCTCGCCCGCTTCGGCTGCTCGCTGGCCTTCGGGGCCGCGTGGACGGTGTGGGGTGCCGCTCCGGCGCTCGCCGCCGCCGCGGCCGGCCTGTGCTGCTGCGCGGCCGTCGCCGGCTTCGTCCTCCGCCCGGCCGCCGCGGCGGGTGCCCCTGACGCCGACCCCGGCGCCGAACCCGGCGCCGACGGCGACGCCGCCCGGGATCCCGCACCCGCCCCGGACGCGGGGCTCCTGCCCCGGCCGCCCCGAAACCCCCGAGGACACCGATGACGCGCAACCGCCGACTGCTGATCCTCGCGCTGGCCGTGCTGCTCCTCGGGAGCCTCGGCACGGTGATGGTGCTGCGGGCCGCGGCCCGCGCCGGGCAGACGCGGGAGGGCGATCCGACGGTCGCCCAGGGGCAGGTGACCCTCGACCACAAGGACGGGCTGCTGTTCCTCAACGGCGCACCGGGCCCGCACCGCGGCGCCCTCGTCTCCGTCCCGGACCGGACCCCGCAGGGCGAGCGCGCCGCCTCGGAGCTGACCTGTCGGCGCTTCCACGCATCCGCCGGCACCGGGGTCTGCCTGGACTCCCGGCCGGGCGCCCTCGCCCAGGACAACCAGGCCCGCATCGTCGACTCGGGGCTGCGAACGCTGCACAGCTTCCCGCTCGCCGGCACGCCCTCCCGGGCCCGGGTCTCCCCCAGCGGCCACTTCGCCGCCTGGACCGTCTTCGTCAACGGGGAGTCGTACGGCGCCGCGTTCTTCTCCACCCGCACCTCGATCGTGGACACCCGTACCTGGACCCTGGAACCGGATCTGGAGAAGTTCTCCATCGAGCTGGACGGCCGGCCGTACACCTCGGGGGACGTGAACTTCTGGGGCGTCACCTTCTCCAGGGACGACGACACCTTCTACGCCACCCTCGGCACGGCCGGCCAGACCTACCTGGTCAAGGGCTCGATCGCGCGGCGCAGCGTCACCACCCTCGCCCGGAACGTGGAGTGCCCGTCGCTGTCGCCGGACGAGACGCGGGTGGCGTACAAGAAGCGGGTGGCGCGGGGCGCTTCGCTGTGGCGCGAACACGTGCTGGACTTGCGGACGCTGCGCGAGCAGCCGCTCGCGGAGAAGCGCAGCGTGGACGACCAGGCCCTCTGGCTCGACGACCGCACCCTGGCCTACGCCCTGCCCGCCGACGGCGCGCCGGACACCAGCGACCTGTGGACGGTCCCCGCCGACGGGTCGGGCGAGGCGCGGCTGCTGACCCCGGCGGCCTCGTCCCCGACCCGGCTCGGCTGACCCGGACGGACCGACCCGGCCCGGCAGGCAGATCCGGGCGACGCGCCTCACATGCGCGGGCCCCAGCCCGATTCGTCCCAGAAGCGGAGCTGTCGCTGTTTGGGCAGCTCGGACAGGCGGGTCACCTCGGGTCCTCCGAGGATCAGGGCGGTGGGGCGGCCGGGGGCGAAGGCGGGCAGGGCGGAGGACCGGCCCGTGGACGGCACCCCGGTACGGGCGAAGGAGGCGACCAGGTCGATGAAGGTGTCCGAGACGGTCCGCTCGAGGTCGGTGTCGCCGAAGACCGGCGCCTGGCTCGGCAGCCGGTGGGTGCCGAACAGGAACCTGGAGGTGGCCTCGTGCGGGGTCCCGAAGTGCGGGGCGTGCACCGGGTGGGCGAACTCCGCCGCGTACACGGGGGAGGTGCCGGTGCGGGCGTGCCGTTCCGCGAGGCGGATCACGGGCCGGCGGAACAGGCTGTCGCCCCACACCTCGGTCCACAGGGAGAGCGGGTCCGTCGGCAGACGGTCGGCGAGGGCCGCGCTGCGGTAGTCGGCCACGCAGCGGGCCACCAGGTCGTCGGAGACCGCGGGCGCGCCCCTGAGCAGGCAGGCCCGGACGGCGGCGTGCAGCTGCTCCTCGTTCGTCGGGGCCGGGGAGGGGGACGGGGAGGCGGGGCCGGTGAAGAAGGAGCCCTCGGTCGCGGTGTGGACGGAGAGGACCGGCACCCGGGGCGTGGGCAGTTCGTGGTCGTAGCCCCGCATCCAGTGCCCGTCGACGACCGGGCCGCGGTACGCGCGCCCGCTGCCCAGGGCCCGCTGCTCCGGGCGGCCCGCGAACAGCTGCTCCCAGGCCGACTTCAGCCGGGCCGCATCGGCGTCGCGCAGTCCCGCGACGGTGGTGCCGAGGGCCGCGGCGAGGCGTTCGTACGCGCTGACGGAGTCATCGGGGGTAAGCGCCATCGCGGGCGCCCATACGTGGGCGGCGCTGATCGGCACGATCCGGCGGACCACGGGGCGCAGTTCGGGCAGCAGGGCCAGCTGCCAGGTGCTGGAGCCGCCGGCGGAGGTCCCGGCGAGGGTGATGTTGTCGGGGTCGCCGCCGAAGGCGCGGGCGTTGGCCCTGACCCAGTGCAGGAGGGCGGCCTGGTCCTGGAGGCCCCAGTTGGCGTGGTGGCCGGTGTCGGGGTCGGCGAGCTCGGGGTGCGATCCCCAACCCAGTGCGCCGAGCCGGTAGTTGAAGGTGACGACGACCAGGTCGCCCCGGTCGGCGAGGCGCTGCCCGTCGTACACCTCCTCGCTGCCGGCGCCGAGGAACCAGCCGCCGCCGTGGATGTAGACCAGGACCGGCCGGGAGCCGGCGGTGTCGGGAGTCCAGATGTTCGCGTAGAGGGAGTCCTCGCTGCTGCCGGGCAGGACGGACTGGTAGGAGGGGCTGGAGAAGGCGGTCGCCTCGCGGACGCCGCGCCAGGGGCGGGGCGGGCGGGGGGAGGCGAAGCGCAGCGGTCCGACGGGGGGTGCGGCGTACGGGACCCCGCGGAAGACGGCGGTCCGGCCCTCGGTGGTGCCGGCGACCAGACCGGCGGTGGTACGGGCGAGCGGGCGGCTGCCGTCGCCGGTTGCCGATGCGGCTCTGGTTGCGGCGCCTGTTGCCGCTCTGGTTGCGGCGCCGGCGGCCGGTGCGCCCGCGGTCGCGGCGACGGCCACGGCCGCTGCGGCGCCGGTCAGCAGCGTACGGCGGGACGGCAGGGCGGGGGTGGACATCCGGTCCCCTTCTCTCGGTGGGTACTCGGTGGGTACTCGGTGGGTACTCGGTGGGTGGCGGGCGGGCGACCCCGAGCCTGCGCGCGGGGCGCGGGCAGCGGCAACGATCCGCGGGTCAGTTGATCAAGTGCCGCGGTGCCGGGCCGGACCCATCCGGTGGAGCCGCGACTCCGAAGGAGCAGGGAACGGCCGTCTGTGCGCGGCGGGTCGAACGGCGGAGGTATGCAGTGGATCACCACAGGCCCGCCGTGGCGGGTGGCGGTGCGGCCGACCGGCCCGCGCTCGACGTCCTCGGCGGCGTCGCCGAGCACGGCGCCGTCCTGCTGCTGCCGGGGAGGCGCTGCGGGGGATCCGGGGAGCCGTCGCCCGGGACCGTTCTGCCCTCGTTGCGCATGCGGCCCTTCGCGGCGGCGGTCCTGCGCGCCACGCCCCGCGAGCGCGTCCTCGTCGGCCGCGTCCGCTACCGCCACCAGGGCCGGCACGCCGACCGGGCGGACCGGGCGGACCGGGCGGACCCGGTCCATGACGCCCGCCGGGCCCTGCGGGAGCTCCGCGCGCTGGCCGGTCCGCTTCCCGTGGTGCTGGTCGGCCACTCCGCGGGGGCCCGCGCGGCGCTGGCCGCCGCCGGCGATCCGTATGTCCAGGGCGTCGTGGCGCTCGCCCCGTGGTGCCCGCCGGGCGTGCCGGTCGGCCATCTGCGCGGCCGGCACGTCATCGCCCTGCACGACGAGGCCGACCGCGTCACCCGGGCCGTCGACACCTGGTCGTACCTTGCGCGGGCCGACGCTGCCGGTGCCCGTGTCCTCGGCATCGCCATGCCGTACGGCGGCCACGCCATGCTCCGCACCGCGCGCGACTGGCACCGCCTGACCGCGGCCTTCGCGGCGGCGATGTTCGGCCTGGCCCCGTTCCCCGTGCCCGCGTACGGCCGTTGACGCCTCCGGGTCCCCGGGCCGGGATCTACAGTGGCTTGCCGACAGGTGGGGGGAAGCCATGGGGACACGGGGCGGTTCAGGCGGAGCCGGGCGTCACGGCCTGCCGCATCGCAGTCTGCCGCGCCGCAGTGTGTCGCGTCGCAGTCTGCTGCGTTGCCTCGCGCTGGGTGTGCTCACCCCGGCGGCAGCCGCGTGCGGCGAGGTGGGCGCGCCGGAGAGCCTCGGCTTCGCCGACGTCCAGGAGCGTGCGCCGGCGGCCTGGCTGCTCGGCCTGTGGCAGGTCGAGGACGCGCACGGCCTCCGGGGGCTGCTGTACGTACTGCCCCAGGGCACGTGGCGCATCCAGGTCGACGGCGCGGAGACGGACTCCGGCCGGTGGCGGCTCCAGGACGGCCGGCTCGCGTGGACCGCCGACGGCGGAAGGCCGGGCGCCGTGGACGGGGTCCCGGACACCGTGGGCGCGGCCCTGTCGAGGGTGTACCGGCTCTCGGGCGGCCCCGCCGGGGGCTACGACAGCGTACGGGCCCGGTACGACAAGGGCCGTGTGGTGCTGGCCTTTTCGGGCGGCGGTGGCGGTCGCTCCCCCGGCCGCACCGTCACCTGCACCTGGCTCGACGACGGTACGAAGTGCGGGAACGGCTGTGACTCGCCCGAGCGCAGGATGCACCTGCGGGGTCCCGGCTGACGGCCTGCTTGCTATCCTCGCGCGCCGCCGGACGGGCGGTCGGGGACGGGAAACGGGTGGGCCCGGATGAACGGGATGGGCGGGATGGGCGGGATGGGCGGGGAGGGCATGCCCCCTGCGCTGACGGCGCCGGCGGACGTGGCCGGGGCGGCCGAGGAGCTGATCGCCGGGGACGGCGGTAGCCCGGCGGCGTACGAAGGGCTGCTGGATGCGGTCGTCCGGGCGGCGGGGCGGGACCGGGCCGCACTCGCAGCGGCGCTGCGGCCGGTCGCGCAGGCCTGGGCGGGGGTCCGGCGGCCGCGGACGCTCGCCGCGGAGCGGCTGTTGGCGGTCGTGCGCAGCGCCGCCGAGCCGCCCGCGGAGCCGGGCCCCCGCCCCGAGGGTGGCGACGGCCGGCCCTGGCTGGAGACCTGCCAGCACGAGGCGGTGCACCTGGTGCTCGCCGAGCGCATCACGGAGCTGTGTGCGGGGCTGCGCCGGGGCGTGGCGGTGCCGATGCTGCTCGCCACGCCGAGCCGGGCCGACGGAGCGGTGGACCCGCGGGAGCTGGTGATGCGGCTCACCGAGTACGAGCAGGCGGGCGTCCGGCCCGGGCCCGCCGACCTGGGGCAGGCGCTGCTGCGCTGCGGCGGCGGACCGGCCGACACCGAAGTGGTGGGCGCAGCAGCGGAGCTGACGCTGCCGGAGGGACCGCGGATTGCCGCGTGGCTGGGCCGGGGCGGGCTCCCGCAGCCGGAACCGGCCGTGGAACGGGAGCCGGGCGCTCCGCAGCCGCCGAGCCGACGCCGCGGCGCGCGCGTGGGGCGGCGGATCCTGGTGGGCACCGCGGCCCTCGACGGGCGCGGCGACTTCCCCCGGACGTTCTGGCCGCTGTTCCGCCGGTTCGAGCCGCTGATCGGCTGCAACCACCTGCTGCTCGGGCACCGGGAGCGGCACGCCGCGGCCGCCCTGCCGTGGCATCCGGAGATCGTCGCGGCGCGGCTGCTGACGGAGGTCGCGGCCGCCGCGGACCAGGGCGGCAGCGGCGGCCCCGAGTTCCTGCCGGCGCTGGCGCAGAGCCCGGGGCCGGCCGGTCCGGCCGTGCACCTGGCGTTGGCGTACGGGCTGGGCGCCGCCCAGGAGCCCGACCGGGCCGCTGCCGCCGGCGCCCTGCTGACGCTGGCCGGGCGGGACCGCCTCGACGGGGCGCTGCTGGGCGGGGAGCTGGCCAGGCTGCTCCTGCTGGGCACGCTGAAGCCGGCGGCGGTCACGGAGTCGCTCCGGCTGGCCGCACAGCCGCCGGGCGGCGGCCGCGCGGTCTGGGCGGTGCTGGCCGCGGCCCTCCCCGAGCTGCTGTCCGCGGTCCGCTCGGGCGCCCTGCCGCGGCTGCACGGTCCGCTGCTGGCCCTGGCCGCGCACTGCGCCGGCGCCTGCGGCGCACGCGGGCCCCTGCCGGGCCTCGACGCCCTGGCCGGGCAGCCGGGTTCATCGCAGCCCGTACGCGAGGCCCGCCGCCTGCGGAACACCCTGGCGGGGGCCGGTGTCGCCTGCGAGTGAGACCGCTGCCCGCAGGCCTCAACGGTCCCTCCGGACGGCCTGGTTCTTCGCACCCCGTACGCGGCGGCGGCCACCCGTGGGACACCGTGTCGGGGGGAATCGGCGCCGGCGGATGAGCCCTGCTGCCCGCACTCAAGCCCGCCGGCCGGCCACGACCCGGCCCAGCCGGACGGAGGAAGACCCAACGCCCCGCCCGGGCAGCCGGATTCGTCGCGGCCCGTACGCAAGGCCCGCCGGCGCGGGACACCGTGGCGGAGGAATCGGCGCCGGCGGATGAACCCCGCTGCCCGCACTCAAGCCCGCCGGCCGGCCACGACCCGGCCCAGCCGGACGGAGGAAGACCCAACGCCCGGACCGGACGTCCGGGTTCGTCGCGGCCCGTACGCAAGGCCCGCCGGCCGCGGGACACCGTGGCGGGGGTCGGCGTCGCCGACGGGTGAAGGGGCCACCCGGGGGCGGTCCGCCCACCGGGCGGGCCCCGGACGCGCAGAGCGCCCGGACAGGCTGGGCCGTCCTCGGCGCCCCGGACGGGCGGCCGGGCCCGTCGCAGCCCGGTACCTCAGGTCCGCCGCCGGCGGGGCACCCGGCCTGCGAGGGCGATCCGCTCTCCGGGGCCGGACGAGCCGGTGGCCGCACGCTCGCGCCTTGTTGCCGCCCCTGATCCGAACGTTCGCGACGGCGGGCGTCGGCCGGGTCCTCGCGCGGGGTCAGGAGAACGCGCCGGCGCGGGCCGCCGCGGCTGTAGCGGCCGCCGCGCGGCCGGGGAGGGCCGGGTCCGGGGCCGTGCGCAGCAGGAGCAGCTCGTGGTACACGGGCGCGGTGGCGGCCACGAGGAGCGCGCGGGAGTCCGCCGGAGCGGGGATCTCGCCGCGCGCGGCCGCCCGGGAGACGACCACCGCGCAGCGGGCGTAGCGGTCCTCCCAGAAGCGGCCGAGCGCCTCGGCGGCCTCCGCGGAGCGGAAGGACGCGGCGATCAGGGCCGTGGTGAGGCCGGTGCCGGAGGCGAGGGCCTCGTAGACCTCCTGGTTGAGCGCAGCGAGGTCCCCTTCCAGCGAGCCGGTGTCGGGCGGCGTCCACGTGTCGTCGGCCGCCGCGTCGAGGACGTCGACGAGCAGTCCGCCCACGTCGCGCCAGCGCCGGTAGACCGTCGTGCGGTGCACGCCGGCGCGCTCGGCGACCGCGTCCACCGTCAGGCCGTCGTAGCCGGCTTCGAGCAGGAGCGCGCCCACGGCGTCCAGGACTTCGGCGCGGACGCGGGCGCTGCGCCCGCCGGTGCGGCGGCGGGCGGCGCCTTCGGAAATACCGCTTGCAGGGGTGCTGGAGTCCATGGCAGCATCTTAACGCAACAGTCGTCGCTTTAAGGAGTTCCCGGTGCTCATCTTCCGCAGCAACCCCCGCAGCCCCCGCCGCACCGCCCGGCACGCACCCAGCCCCGAACCCCTGGAGCCGCTCAGTGACCGCCCAGCTCACCGCCCTTGACGTCACCAAGTACTACGACGGCCGCCTGGTCCTCGACTCCGTCACCTGCACCGTCCCGTCCGGCACCCGCCTCGGCATCGTGGGCGAGAACGGCTCCGGCAAGTCCACCCTGCTCCGCCTCCTCGCCGGCGCCGAGCGCCCCGACCGCGGCGAGGTCATCGCCCGGGCCGACGGCGGCATCGGCCAGCTCGCCCAGGAGGAGCAGCTCCCGCCGCACCTCACCGTCCAGCAGGTGATCGACCGCGCACTGCACGAACTGCGCGCCATGGAGCAGGAGTTGCGCCGCATGGAGGCCCTGATGGCCGGGGCCTGCACCGAAGCCGAAGCCGACGCCGGCGCCGGCTCCGGCGCGGCGGACGATCCCGCGCTGCTCACCGCGTACGCCGACCTGCTCACCGCCTACGAGCTCCGCGGCGGCTACGAGGCCGACGCCCGCCTCGAACGCGCCCTGCACGGCCTCGGCCTGGTCGGCCTGGACCGCGAGCGCACCGTCGACGGCCTCTCCGGCGGCGAACAGGTCCGCCTGCGCCTGGCTTCGCTCCTCGCCGCCGCACCCGAGGTCCTGCTGCTCGACGAGCCGACCAACCACCTCGACGCCGCGGCCCTCGCCTGGCTCGAGGACCACCTGCGCAGCCGCCGCGGCACGACCGTCGCCGTATCCCACGACCGCGTCTTCCTCGAGCGCGTCGCCACTTCCCTGCTGGAGGTGGACGGCGACCTCCACACCACCACCCGGTACGGCAACGGCTACGCGGGCTACCTGGCCGAACGCGCGGCCGAGCGGCAGCGGCGGGTCCAGGCGCACGAGCAGTGGCGCACCGAGGTGGCGCGGCTGCGCGAGACGGCCGCCACCACCGCCCGCCGCGTCGCTCCGGGCCGGGCGATGAAGGACGGCAACAAGATGGCCTACGACCGGGCCGCCGGGCGGGTCCAGCAGTCCCTGGCGAGCCGGGTCCGCAACGCCGGGGAACGGCTGTCGCGGCTGCTCGACCGGCCCGTGCCCGCGCCGCCGGAGCCGCTGCGCTTCCGGCCCGCGCTGGACGGCCGCGCCGACACCGGCACGGGCACCGGGATCCGGCCGGGCGCCGCCCTGCTCCACGCCGACGGCGTGTCGCTCGCCGGGCGGCTCGCCCCGGTGGACGTCACGCTCTCGGCCGGCGACCGCCTGCTGGTCACGGGCCCGAACGGCGCCGGCAAGAGCACCCTGCTCGGGATCCTGGCCGCCACCGTGGCCCCCGACCGGGGCCAGGTCGTACGGCGCGGGCGCGTCGGCCTCCTGGCACAGCAGGCCCCGTCCGGCCCGGCCGGGCGCACCGTGCTCGCCGCGTACGCCGAGGGGCGGGCCGGCACCGCCGAGGAGCACGCCGAAGGGCTGCTGTCCCTGGGGCTGTTGGGCGCCGAGCGGCTGCACGTACCGGTCGGCGCCCTGTCGGCCGGACAGCGGCAGCGGCTGGCGCTGGCCCCGCTGGTGAGCGAACCGGCGGACGTCCTGCTGCTGGACGAGCCGACGAACCACCTCTCCCCCGCGCTGGCCGAGGAACTGGAGGCCGCGCTCGCCGGATTCCCCGGTGCCGTGGTCGTCGTCAGCCACGACCGGCAGCTGTGCGCCCGCTGGCGGGGCACCCGGCTGGACCTCGCCACCGCGGCCGAGGCGGTGCCGGCGCCCGTGGCCGCCACCGCGGCCGTGGGCACGGCCGCCTGACACCGGCGGGGCAACGCCGCCGCGGCACCGCCCGCTCGACATCCCGTCGCCCGACCGCAAATCGCCCTGAAGGGACGCCGCTTGACCACCTCCTCTGCCTCTTCGCATCACGTCCGCACCTTCCCCGTCGCCGACCCCGCGTCCGGCCCGTACGCCCTGGCGGCCGGGGCCGACGGCGCGCTGTGGTGCACCCTCGTGCACACGGGCGGCATCGCCCGCCTCACCCCCGCAGGGCTGCTCGACGAGTTCGCGCTGGACTCCGCCGGCTGTGGCCCCTCGGTCATCACCGCGGGGCCGGACGGGGCCCTGTGGTTCACCCGCATGCGGGACGACCGGATCGGTCGGATCGACACCGCCGGGCGCGCCCGCTCGTACCCGCTGCCCGGCGCGGCCGCCGGTTCCGCTCCGTACGGCATCACCGCGGGTCCCGACGGTGCGCTGTGGTTCACCCTGACCGCCGCCGACCGGATCGGCCGGATCGGGACGGACGGTGAGGTGACCGTGTTTCCGCTGCCCTGCACGGGTGCCTTCCCGGCGTTCATCGCCACGGGGGCGGACGGCGCCCTGTGGTTCACCCTGAACCGCGCCGGCGCCATCGGCCGGATCACCACGGGCGGCGAGGTCACGCTGTACCCGCTGCCCGACCCGGAGTGCGGGCCGGTCGGTCTGGCGGCAGGTCCCGACGGGGCCCTGTGGTTCACCGAGATCGCCGCGGGGCGCATCGGCCGGATCACCACCGCAGGGGAGATCACCGAGTTCGCGCTGCCCGATCCGCAGAGCCGCCCGCACGCGATCACCGCGGGCCCGGACGGCTCCTGCTGGTTCACCCTGTGGGGCACGGGCCGCATCGCCTCCGTCTCCCCCGGCGGCCGCATCACCGAGCACCCGCTCCCGGACCCCGGCAGCGAACCGCACGGCTTGGCCTTCGGCCCCGACGGCGCCCTCTACACGGCCCTGGAGCACGGCGCGATCGCCCGCATGCCCGCGGACGCGGAGTCGCCGGAACACGGTGCGTGCGCGCCTCGTTGATCCTGTCATGACCGCACCTGTGACACCGGACATCCCCGAGACGCTGGACCGCCGGCAGGGTCCGTTCGGCGAGGTCGTACTGCGGCGCCGGGGCGCCACGTACGAGATCATCGCCAACGGCTGCTTCCTGATGGACACCTCCGACGGCCGGTCGGAGCGGCTGCTCGTCGACGCGGCGTACCTCGCGCTCGACCCGCCCGGGGCGGGTGCGCGGCGGGCGCCGGCCCTGCTGATCGGCGGGCTCGGCGTCGGCTTCTCCCTCGCGCATGCGGCCGCGCAGCCGCACTGGGGGCGGATCGCCGTCGTGGAGCGGGAGGAGGCCGTCATCGACTGGCACCGGACGGGGCCGCTCGGCGCCGTGTCCGCCGCCGCCCTCGCCGATCCGCGAACGTGCGTCCTGCACACCGACCTGGTGCAGTACGTGACGGAGTCCGCCGACCTGTACGACGCGCTCTGCCTGGACATCGACAACGGCCCGGACTGGACGGTGGACGAGGACAACCGCGGCCTGTACTCCCCCGCCGGGCTGGCCGCGTGCCGGGACCGGCTCCGTCCCGGCGGGGTGCTGGCCGTCTGGTCGGCGCAGCCTTCCGCGGCCTTCGAACAGGGCCTGCGCGATGCGGGGTTCGCATCAGTCCGTACGGAGGAGGTGCCGGTGGACCGGGGCGTCCCGGACGTGGTCCACCTGGCCCGCAAGCCGGGATAGGCGCCGGTCCCCCCGCCCCCGGTCCGGCCGGGCGCGGCCGGCGCAAGGGATGTGCGCCGGGCGCCCCCTCCCGGCGGCCAACCTGCCCGGCGCGGGAGCCCGGCAACGCGGGCCGTGTCCGACGAGGGCCGCCGGGCTGCCGGTGGCGTCGGCGTCGGCAGGTCGGCCGGATCCCGTTGCTCCGCCCTCCCGGCTGCGCTCTACTCGCTCCTCCCGGTTCCCCCGTGACAGCAGCCGCCCTCCCCCGATGCCGGGGGACGGGCTTCCTCGCGATGCCGTCGTCACGGGTGAACCGGCTTCCTTCATCGGCGAGTTGGAGGAGAGGCGACATGTACCGCACGCAGGCCGGCAAGAAACCGGAGCCGGGCGCCGCAGTACCCGCAGTACCCGCAGTACCCGCAGTACCCGCACAGACCGTGCCGCCCGCAACGCCCGCGCAGCCCGCGCAGTCCGCGCAGTCCGCTTTGCCCGCGCCCGCGGAGATCACGTTCACCTGGGGGCAGCACAACCAGACCGTGACTCCTCCCTGACCTAAAGGTGGGGGCTTCTCGCTATGCCGGTGCGGCTTCGCGACGGACCAGCCCGGCCCGTAGAACGTTGAGTGCCCCGACGTGGTCGGCGTGCGCCTGGTGGCCGCACGAGACGCAGTGGAACTTCTCCTGGGTGGGCCGGTTCTCCTTCGCGACATGCCCGCATTCGGGGCAGGCCCGGGAGGTGTTGCGGGGGTCCACGGCGATCACTTCCCGCCCGGCGCTTTCAGCCTTGGCGTGCAGGACCGTCAGGAACACCCCCCATCCGGCATCCGAGATCGAACGGTTCAGGCCCCTCTTCGCGCTGGCCCCGTCGGGCAGGAAGCTGCCCGGCTGGTCGGGGTCGGGCTTGGGTGCGACGGTCTTGACCATGTTGCGGATCTTGAGATCCTCGTGCGCTATCAGGTCGTGCTCACGGACCAGGGCGTGCGCGGTCTTGTGCGCGTGGTCCAGGCGCTGGCGGCGGACCTTGCGGTGCAGGTCGGCAACGCGCTGAACGGCCCGCTGGTGGTTGGCGGTCCGCTCGTCACGGCGCACACGACCGAACCTGCTGAGCTTCTGCTGTGCGGCTTCGAGCTTCGCGGCGGCCCTGCGGGCGTGGTGCGGGTTCTCGACGTGCTCGCCGTCGGAGGTGGTGAGAAAGGAGGCGATGCCCATGTCGATGCCGACCACGGACCCGGTCGCCGGAAGCGGCTCGGGCCGGGACTGCTCGGCAGTGAGCACCACGTACCAGCGCTTGCCTTCGCGCTTGACCGAGACGGTCTTTACCTCGCCGAGCACGGGCCGGTGCTGGTTGGCCTTGACGTGTCCCACGCCCTGGAAGCGGACGCGGGTGACCGGGAGTGTCCCCGGCCTTGATCCGGCGGAAGAACGCGGCGAACGCCCTGTCGAGACGGCGAAGCGTGGCCTGCTGCGAGGAGAACGACCAACGGCCCTGACGGCCAGGGTCGAAGGCCCGGATGTCCTTGAGCTGCGCCGACTGCATCCCGTACTTCACGGACGTCTTCGACACGTGCCTGTAGGCGTCACGGCGTTCCTGCAACGCGCCGTTGTAGAGCGAGCAGTGATCCCGCAGCATCTCGCCGAGCGCGACCTGCTGGCCCACCGTGGGCCGCATGAGGAACTTGTACGCACGGATCATCCGGCCCACCCCCCTTCGGCACTGGTCTGATCAACATAGTGCAGGCCACTGACAACGCAGCGAACTCCGGCGCTGCGCGCCTCCAGCCCCGAGGATGCATTCCCTCCCCACCTAAAGGCGGGGACACCCTGCAAGATCGGGGATGGTGTTCTCGGGGCTGCGGGACATGAAGGACGACCGGATCACACTGATCGTCACGCACCGCATGGAGAACTGCCGGCTCGCCGACCGGATCCTCGTCCTCGACGGCGGCCGCATCACCGAACAGGGCTCCTTTTTACGAGGAACTGCTCGAACTGAACGGCTCCTTCGCCGAACTGGTCCGCCTCGCAACGGACCGCTGACCCCATCCCACGGCGAGGGGCGGACGCGGTCCCACCGCGCCCCGCCCCTGGCCACGACTGCGGCTGCGGCTGCCGCTCACACCCAGGTGTAGTTGTCATCGGTCACGGCGGCCAGGGCGACGTCCGCCACCGCTGACCGGGGGGCGGGCAGGGCCGCGAGGGCGGGGCCGACGGGCGGGAAGATCGACAGCTCGGCGGTGGCCCGGTGGTCGATCCATTCGACGGAGCCGATGTCGTGGCTGCCGTCGGGCAGTTCGTCGAATTCCTGTCGGGCGAGGGTCGCCCGGACCTCCGGGGTGATGTGCAGGCGGTAGACCAGGTGCAGTTTGCGGGGCGACGGGGTGGGGCCGGGGCGGGTGACCCGCTGGTCGACCACCCACATCAGGTCGCCGCCTTCGGCGAGGCCGGCGTCCAAGGCGAGCTCCTCGGCCAGTTCCCGGCGGAGGGCGGCGATCAGGTCCTCGCCGTCCTCCACGTTGCCGCCGGGCAGTACGTACAGGGGCGTGCCGGACCGGTCCCGGCGGATGAGGGCGACCTCGTCGCCGCAGAAGACCAGGGCCGCGGTGCGGATCCTGATCCGGGTGAACGGGGCATCGGGCGGCTGCTGCTGGGTGGTGGCGGTCATGGGACCAGTGTTGCGGTCCCGACCGGGCCCCGGCCCGCGGTGGGCGGCGGGTCGGGCCGTTGGTGGGGCGGGTGGGCGTCAGGAGGGGGGCGGCGGGCTGGGGCCGCGGCCCCCCTCGAGCGGCCCGTCCGGTCTCCGGGTCAGGCGGTGGGGGGCTGGTCCCTTTCGAAGCGGAGGTAGCGTTCCACCGAGCGGCGCAGGACCTCGTTGCCGTCGGACGTGACCACGCGGTTCCACCAGGCCCCGTATATCCGCTCGAACCGGCGGCGGCCCAGGAGTTCCGCCGCCCGCTCCACCTTGCCCGGCCGCTCCGGGATGTGCTGGGCGTAGCTGTACATCAGGCTGACCCAGCGGCAGTCCGGGCCGACCTGGAGGACGTCCCCGCAGAACAGGGCGCCGCCGCCGGCGTTCCAGTGCAGGACGGCGCTGCCGGGGAAGTGGACCGCCGGGTTGAGCAGGGTGAGTTCGTCGCTCAGGCGGTGGCTCTCCCCCTCCCAGAAGCGCAGGGAGGGGTCGGGCCGGCCCACCCATTCCCGGTCCGCGGCGTGCAGGTACACCGGCGCGTCGAAGGCGTGCGCCCACTCGACCATCGTGGAGTAGAAGTGCGGATGGCTGATGGCGATGGCCGTGATGCCGCCGAGATCCTCGATGCCCTTCACCATCTGCTCGTCCAGGTACGCCGCGCAGTCCCACAGCACGTTCCCGGCCGCGGTCCGCACCAGCAGGGCCCGCTGCCCGATCGCGAACCGGGGGCTGCTGCCGATGCCGAGGACCCCGGGGCCCTCCTCCTCGAAGCGGCCGGTCATGCCCGAGGCGCGCAGCTCCTGCAGGGTCGTCCACTCCTGGCCGGCCGGGCCCACGTACTGCCGCTCGTCGAGGCAGACGGGGCAGTCGGGCCGGGCGGCCGCGTACTGGGTGCCGCAGGTACGGCACACGGGGAGGCCGGACCCGTCCGCCGCGCCCGCCGCTGCTCCGCCCACGGGCTCAGCCGGCATACGAGCCTCCGGCCAGGTCCGTGGTGGCGTACGGCTGCTCCGGACGCCAGCCGAGCTCGGTCAGGGCCCGGCCGGCGGAAACGGTCTGGTCCAGGGCGAGGGCCTCGGCGAACGGCTGGCCGAGCGCGACGGCGGCCTCCTCCACCGGCCACGGCTCGGCGCGGCCCGTCCCGCCGGCGGCGACGTCCGCCGCGGCGGCGAGCGCGGCGGCCGGCACGGCCTCGTTCGCGACCCCGTGCAGCAGCGAGCCGGCCGTGCCCTTCTCCACCACGAGCGCGTACAGCGCCGCGAGGTCCTCGACGTGGACCATCGGCCAGCGGGTGGTGGCCGGTCCGACGTAGCGGCCGCGGCCGTGCTCGCGGGCCCAGGACACCATCAGGGCGGGGATGCCGCCGCCTGAGCCGTGGACGATGCCGGGCCGCACGACCGAGGCCCGCACGTCGTCGGACGCCGCGGCGAGGACCCGCTGCTCGATGCGCGGGCGGTAGCCGACGATGTCGATCGGGTCGGTGGCCGCGTCCTCGCCGGCGGCCTGCTCACCGGTCGCGCCCAGCACCCACACCCCGCTGGTGTAGACGAACGCCCGGCCGGTGCCGCGCAGCCGGTCCAACAGGGCGTCCACGGCGGCGGTGTCGACGGCCTCGTCCCCGGACGGGGTCGCGGCGTGCACCACGGCCTCTATGTCGTCGGTGACGGCGGCGCGCAGCGAGTCCGGGTCGGCCAGGTCGCCGGTACGGACCTCCGTGCCGGGCGGCACCGTGCTGCCGGTCCGCAGGAACGGTACGACGTCGTGCCCCTCCCGGCGCAGCCGCCGCGCGACGGCCGAGCCGATGTACCCGCCCGCTCCCAGCACAAGAACCTTCATGGTTGCGCTCCTTCTCGTTCCCGGATCGTTCCCGTCACCGGCGTTCGGCGCTCGGCGCTCCGCGCTCGCGGTGACGGGAACGACGCTACGAGCGGCGCGGTCGGTCCGGATCTGTCGAATGACCGGGTTCGACGACCTGCATCGACGGGCGGACGACTCAGCTCGGCCGGGTCAGGTCGAGGCCGGCCAGGGCGGCCCTGGAGGTCACGCCGAGCTTCGGGTAGGCGTTCGACAGGTGGTAGCCGACGGTCCGCGGGCTGATGAACAGCCGGGCGCCGATCTCGCGGTTGCTCAGGCCGGTCGCGGCGAGGCGGGCCACCTGGAGTTCCTGCGCCGTCAGCCGGGCCGCGGGATCCGCCCCCGCCGGTGCGGCCGCGCGGCCGGCTCCCGATGCCCCTGCGGCCCGGAGTTCGCTGCGCGCCCGGTCGGCCCACGGTGCGGCGTGCAGGCGCTCGAACGACTCCAGGGCTGCGGCGAGCGCGTCGCGTGCGGCCCCGCGCCGACGGGCCCGGCGCAGACGTTCCCCGTACAGCAGCCGGGTACGGGCCTCCTCGAACGGCCGGCCGTCTCCGGCATGGGCGGCCAGCGCACGCTCGTACAGCGGGGCCGCCTCCTCGTCGTCGGGCGCGAGCAGGGCCCGGCAGCGCAGCTCGACGGCCTGCGCCCAGGGGGTCCGGACGGCCGCCGCCCACCGGGCGAACCGGTCGGCGCAGTCCCGGGCTCCGGCCGGCCTTCCGAGGCGTACGGCGGCCTCGACCTGCTCGGGCAGGGCGTGCAGGGCGATCAGCACGTGCCGGTTCGGGCCGGAGGTGATCGCGGCGAAGCGGTGCAGGGCCGGCTCGTAGCGGCCCCGGCCCAGGTCGAGCAGGCCGCGGGCGTACGCGTGCCACAGCGGGTTCGGCGTGCTGCCGGGCGCGAGGTCGCCGGGGACGGGGTCCAGGCAGCCGGGTTCGTCGCCGTCGAGGGCGGCGAGTACGGCCAGGACCGCGCCGAGCATGGCGCCGTAATGGCGGTGCCCGGTGTCGCGGGCGATCTCCAGCCCCTCCACGGCGGTGGCGTACGCGTCGCGGTGGCGGCCGAGGAACAGCCGGCAGCGCGCGAGCCGCAGCAGTACCCGCGGCAGTACCCCGACCGCGCCGTGTTCACGGCACTCCCGGTCCAGGGCGGCGGCCTGGTCGTGCACGGCGGCGTAGTCGCCGAGCAGCATGTCCCAGCCCTGGAGCACGGCCTGGTCGGGCAGTTCGCGGTCCCGGCGGGTGGCCGCGACGTGGTCGGCGAACTCGCGCAGCGCGGCGGTGCCGCCGGCCAGGTCCCCGGTGGCCAGCCCGTGCAGTGCGGCCGTGCCCCGGACCAGCGGGCCGTCGCCCAGGTCCAGGCCGGCGAGGCGGGCCAGGGTGTCGGCGGCGGCTCCGGCCGGGTCGGGGGCGTCCCAGGCCGCGGCCATGGCTTCGAAGGCCATGCGGGATCCCGCGGCGGGGTCCCGGCCGGCGACCTGCCGGGCGGCGTCGAGCAGCACCAGGCGGGCCGCCTCCGGCCGGCCGGCGGTATGGGCCAGGCCGGCCCGCAGCGAGGCGAGCCGGGCGGTCTCGTCGGGGGACGCGGTGCGGCCCGCGGCGGCGTCGGCCAGGGCGGCGGCGTGCTCGGTCTGGCCCGCGTCACCGGCCGCGAGGGCGGCGGCGGCCAGCCGGCGGGCCCGCCTGCCGGGGTCCTCCGTCAGCTGGGCGGCGCGCCGGTAGGCGGCGGCCACCGCGGCCCGGCCGCCGCGCGAGCGGAAGTGCTCCGCGGTCCGCTCCAGCTCGCCGGCGACGTCCTCGTCGTAGCCGACGGCGGCCGCGGCGAGGTGCCAGGCCCGCCGACCGGCCCGGTCACCGCCGCCGGCGCGATCGCCGGCAGCGCCGGCAGCGCCGGCGGCACCGGCACCGGCAGCCACATGAGCCCCTTCGCCCGCACCTGCACCCGCGCCCGCATCCGCCTCCGCATCAACACCCGTCGGCAGCAGCGCTTCCGCCAACGCCCGGTGCGCGGCCATCCGCCGGGACATCCCGGCCCCCTGGTACACGGCGGCCCGCACGAGCGGATGCCGGAACACCACGCGACCGCCGGCCAGCCGGATCAGCCCGGCCTCCTCCGCCGGGGCGAGGTCGGCGGCCGCGGCCCCCATCCCCGCTCCCGCGCGCACGATCAGGGCGAGGTCGCCGGTGTCCTCCGCGGCGGCGGCCGTCAGCAGGGCCTGCGTGGGCCCGGGCAGTTCCCTGATCCGGTCGTCGAAGATCCTCTGCACGCGCCAGGAGGCGGGCAGCACGGCGATCTCCTGGTCGCTGACGGGCTCGCTGCCGTCCCGCTGGCCGGCCGTCAGCGCACCGGCCAGCTCCACCAGCGCGAGGGGGTTGCCCTGGGCCTGTGCGAGCACCCGGTGGCGGACCGAGGCGTGCAGCGCGGGTGCAAGGTCCGCGAGGAGGGCCGATCCGTCCTCGTCGGGCAGCGGGTCGAGCGGCAGTACGGGGAGTCCGGGCGCCCCGAACACGGCCGGGCCGGAGCCGCCCCGGGCCGCGAAGACGATGGCCACGCGTTCGGCTCCCAGTCTGCGGGCGGCGAACACGAGCGCCTCGGCCGATTCGTGGTCCAGCCAGTGGGCGTCGTCGACCAGCACCACCACGGGCCGGTCCCCTGCCAGTTCGCCGAGCAGCGTGAGCGTGGCGGCGCCGACGAGGAACCGGTCGCCGCCGACGTCCGCAACGGCACCGTTACCGCTGCCCGCGCCCGTGCCCAGCCCTCTGCCCTCGGCCCGGCCGGCAGCCGGATCGGCCGCGGTGCGCAGCGCCTCGGCCTGCCGGGCGGGGAGCCGCCCGATGAGCCCCAGCACCTCCCGCAGCACCACCTGGAGTCCGGCGTACGGCAGCTCCGCCTCGGACTCGACCCCGGCGCCCCGCAGTAACCGGGCCCCGGCGGCCGCCGCGGACGAGGCCGCCGATTCCAGCAGGGCGGTCTTCCCGGCGCCCACCTCGCCGCGTACCACCAGCGCCGCCCCACGACCGTCCCGCGCCTGTGACAACACCCGGTCCAGTGCCGCCAGTTCAGCTGATCTCCCCCTCAACACACGCCCCAACCTAACCGCACGTCACGCCCCGGGTCGTCATGCCCCCGCGACCGTACGTTTCCGGCCGACCGAAACTGATCACCGGGGTGTGGAGTGGGCACAACAACAACGCCTCCCGGGCCCTGGGCGGCGACGTTGAGCACGAACATGGCCTCCGAGCCGCCGAAGCACGTGGAGACGCCGGCCGAGGGCGTTGGCCACACCTACCCCGAGGGCCGCGGGGATGCCAGACCGCCGTCCGCGAAGGTCGATCCCCGCGCGGACGAGGAAGGAGCTCACCGGATCAGGTGGCTCTGCCGCGTTGGTCATCGAGGCGGACCTCCAGGTGAGACCAGTGCGCGGTCCACCGCGTCAGATCGTCCACGGTCAACGACCCCGGCGGGCAGAGCGATTCGGATGGCAGAAAGCGAACGAGCGTCCCGGTGGTTCCGTCGGCCTCGAGGGGAATCAGGGCACTCACCGGAACACCGCGCTCATAGCGCTGGCTCCAGGCCCCGTTGTGACGGCGGTTGGTGTGGATCAGCCACTCGCTGAGCGCCGCCACGACGGACATGCCGCGACGCGGATGCCCGTTCGGAAGCCGCTGTGCATCCGGGGCGTCGAAGAACCGCAGGTCCTTCGACGCCATCACCGGCTTCTTCACGATCCGACCGTGGTCGTCAACGCGAGTGTCGGTGCCTCGTCCGTCGTCCTCGACGGACACGGAGCCGTCGCCGTGCAGAGTGATCAGGCATCGGCCCCCCGCTCGACCCGATGCCTCATCGGCGGCATAGGCAACGATTTCAAGGACGAGGTGCCCTGGGCCACAGGGAGCAAACTCCTCCGGCTCCTGGCGAATCCGGGCGAGATGACCCAGATCCACATCGCGGGCCCAATCGTGGGTGGTGTTGATCCAGTCAGCCCTTGATCCATCCATCCCCTGAGTATCCGGCATCGCGTCCGCCCACACGGGAGACCTGGCGCGGCTCCTGGGCGGTTGCTCAAACGGAACGGGCGGCATCCCATCATGCATGGCCCTGGGGCGCGCTCAGTTCCGGCGCCTGACCGGTTCTCCGAGCAGTTCGGTCAGCTCCCCTTCGATGGCGGTGAGCAGTGCCGGTCCCCAGATGGTGAGGGTCTGTTCCCAGGGGTGGCCGAAGGTGCCCAGGCGTAGGTCTTGGGTGAGGTGGAGGTAGTAGTCGCCGTTGGGGTAGGTGCCCAGACCGGGGCGGGGCGGCCGTCCTGGCATGTCGGTGCGGCGGGGGTCGTAGCGGTAGCCGTCGTGCTGCCAGTCCAGCCAGTACACGAACTCTCCGGGCTCGGTCGCGGTGAGCAGTCCTCGCTGGACGATCGCTTCGAGTTCCGCGGGGAGGTCCCGGGTGGGTCGGTGGTGGGCGTGCAGGTTCCAGACGGCCGAGGGGGACGGGTCCGTGATCGCGGGCCGGTGGGTGGTGCTGGGCTTGAAGTCGAAGTCCGCGTAGAAGCGTTCCCACAGTGGCCCGTCGTCATGGAGCCAGTCGAGGAACTGCGCGGGGCGGGAGGGTTCCGGTGCACCTGGCGGGTGCCAGTGGTAGGAGCGAACGGTGGTGGCCTCGGTGAACCCGGCCTCCAAAAGCCGCGCGCGCAGGGGGCCGTCGGCCTCGGCGAGGAGGGGGCAGCCGAGCCAGCTGTCGTGACGCCACCGGTCGGTGCAGGCCCGTACGAAGCCCTCATCGTCACTGGTCAGGCCACCGATGATCGTGAAGGGCTGCTCATCGCCGCGGGCCCAGGCGGCCGCGGTGACCAGACCGTCCTCGAGCAGGACCTGGATCAGGACGTCACCCTCGTCTGAGGAGCCGTCCGCGATCATTTCGGCGTAGGGCACCGCATGCGGGCCCGGAGATCCGACGGCGACTTTCCAGGTCCGCTCGGCCTGGTCCCGCACCCGGTACAGGTCGTACACCCCGTCGCGGGGCTCCCGCCGCAGGTCGTCCTGGGGCTTCGCGCCCGCGAGCGTGTCGGCGATCAGCACGGAACGCTCCCAGCCAGGGGTAAAGCCCGCCACCGTCAAAGCCGTGCCCAAGCCCGGTGAGTCGTGCCCGTACACCTTCCACTCCACCGGCTCGTCGCGCTCGGCGAAGGCCACCTGCTGCCGGCGTACCAGCCCGGCCAGGTCGGTGCCGGGTGCGATCGGGGCGTGCTCGGCAGTGCCGTGTGTCCCGTAGTGCCGACGCAGGACCGGCCCGTCGGCCTCGATCACCACCCCGACCGGATGCCACGCGGGAACCCGCCCCCGTAGCCCGTTCCACCGCTCCCACTGCCCACCCACATCCATGATCCGGAGCCTAGGTGGACCGAACAATGCACCGGCAGCAGGGGGGCCGGAAAGATCAGTACGGTGGTGACTCCGATGCTCGGAATCGGTCCGACGGTGACGCCGAGCCCAAAGCCCGCCCGGCTGCTCGTGTCGAGCAGCGGGACCCGCGCCTCGACCGTGGGTCCCACGAGGAGGTCTCGCGGCCGAGCGCGTCGAAGACCTGGACCCTGGTTCGTCCGAGAGCGCCCACCGGCTCGCTGCGGCACGAGCACACGGTCTCTGCGGCTACCCGCATGAGTGACGCCCCGCACGGCACCGACCGGAGGCCGAGCTCCGCCGCGCAGCCTCTCGGCCGCCGCGGTGGCCCACCGCACGATCCTCCACGGCATTCGAGTACGCCGACGCCCCGCGTGCTCACTGTGCGGCGCCACGTCGGCCTCTCGGCCCGAGTGGCCCGAGACGGCCCGCCGGGACCCGTCGCGGACCCCTTGCGTTTTGCGTCCGGTGGTCGCATTGTTTGCGTCCAGTGGTCGCATTCGTGCGTGAGGGCGACCTCTTCTCCGTCGAGACGAAGGGTCCGGTATGGACGACGCATCGACCGCCGGCGCTGTGCGCAGCGCTTTCATCCCGCAGCAGGAAGAGCTGGAGCTCGACCTCCCGCCCGTGTTCGGCAGCCCCGACGAGGAGCGCGAGCACCGCAAGCAGCGCCTCGCCGGCGCCTGCCGGGTCTTCGGCCGCCTCGGCTTCTCGGAGGGGGTGGCCGGCCACATCACCGTGCGCGATCCGGAGTATCCGGACATGTTCTGGGTCAACCCGTTCGGGATGTCGTTCCGGCACGTCCGCGTCTCGGACCTGATCCTCGTCGACCACGAGGGACAGGTGCGGCACGGGAAGCGGCCGGTGAACCGGGCCGGGTTCGTGATCCACTCCGCCCTGCACGCCGCCCGTCCCGACATCATCGCCGCCTGCCACGCGCACGCCGTGCACGGCAAGGCCTTCTCCAGCCTGGGCCGCCTGCTGGACCCGATCACCCAGGACGCCTGCGCCGTGTACGAGCAGCACACCGTGCACCGCGACGACGCGGGTGCGGTGGTCATCGAGGAGGAGTCCGGCAGGCAGCTCGCGGCGAGCCTGGGCTCCCACAAGGCCGTCATCCACCAGAACCACGGCATCTTCACGGTGGGCGAGTCGGTGGAGGAGGCGGCCTGGTGGTTCATCTCGATGGAGCGCAGCGCCCAGGCCCAGCTGCTCGCCGAGGCGGCCGGCACGCCCCGGCTGATCAGCCCGGAGGCCGCCCGCTACACCCGCGACCAGACCGGCTTCCCGCTGGCGGGCTGGTTTTCGTTCCAGCCGCTGTGGGACGAGATCACCCGTACAGAGCCCGACCTCTTCGAGTGAGTTTCGAGTAAGACGGACCCCATGGCATCCGAAACACCCGCATCCCCCGTCCCGACCGTCCCGGCCGACCTCGCAGAGCCGGTGGACACGCCCACCGGCCCCGGTACGGAGCCCGGCTCCCCCGCCTGGTGGCAGGCGCGCTACGCCGAGCGCGCCCGCCGCAGGCCCCGCCGGGGCGGACTGACGCTCGAGCGCATCACCGCCGCCGCACTCGAACTCGCCGACCGTGAGGGGACGGACGCCCTCACCATGCGCCGGCTCGGCGAGGTCCTGCAGGTCCGCCACACCTCCCTCTACCGCCACGTGGCGAGCAGGGAGGAGCTGCTGATCGAGACCGTGGACCACGTACTGGGCGAGATCCGGCTGCCCGTCCTCGGCGGCGACTGGCGGTCCGCCCTGGAGGCGGGTGCCCGGGAGTTCCGCCGGGTGCTCCTCGCGCACCCCGCGGTCGTACCGCTGCTCACGGCCGGGCAGCTGCTGGGCCCCAACGCGCTGCGGGCCCGCGAGCACGCCCTCGCCCAGCTCCTGGCCCAGGGGTGGCCGCCCCGCACGGCCGTGCACGTGTACCTCACCGTCACCCACTTCGTGATCGGTTCCGCGGTGCTCGACGCCGGCGGCGCGGCCCGTACGCCCGCCCAGCGCGCGGCGATGACGGATCTCTTCGCCTCGTTGTCGCCCCGCACCCACCCGGTCGTCCACCGGAACGCCGAATTGCTCAACTCCCTCGACAGCGATGAGGAGTTCGACTTCGGGCTGGCCACGCTCCTGCACGGGCTGAGCCGACTGCACGACGCACACGGGGCACACGGGGCAGACGGGGCAGACGGGACACACCGGGAACACGACGAAAAGGAGGACGGAACGTGAGCGGGCACCGGGTCCTGCCGCCGCTGGACCACTGGATCGCGGGCGGGACGACCCTACGGGTCGCTCACCACAGGCTCTTCGTACGCCAGGACGGTCCGCCGGACGGCAGCCCCGTCACCCTGCTCCACGGTTTCCCGACCTCCTCCCACGACTGGGCGGCAGTCGTCCCGTCCCTCGCGGCGGCCGGGCTGCGCGTCACCACCCTGGACCTGCTGGGCTTCGGCGAGAGCGACAAGCCCCGGCGGCACCCGTACTCCGTCCTGGAACAGGCCTCGCTGGTCGAGGAGGTGTGGCGGCTGTACGGGATCGGGCGGACGGCCCTGGTGGCGCACGACTACGGCGTCAGCGTCGGCCAGGAACTGCTGGCCCGCGACCCGGCGCGGGTCACCCGTATGGCGTGGCTCAACGGCGGCCTCTACCCCGACCTCCACCGCCCGGTGCTCATGCAGCGCCTGCTGCACGGCCCGCTGGGCCCGCTGCTGGCCCCGCTCACGACCCGGCGGCGGTTCGCCGCGGCGCTGCGCGCCGTCCTGGGCCGCGAGGTGGCGGACGCGGACCTCGACGACCTGTGGGCGTCCGCCTCGCGGGCCGGCGGCCACCGCCTCGCGCCGCGGCTGCTGCGGTACATCGACGAACGCCGGGTCCACGCCGACCGGTGGGCCGGGGCGCTGGAGGCCTACGCCGGCCCGACGCTCTTCGTGTGGGGACCTGCCGATCCGATCAGCGGGGCCCACGTTCTGGAGCGCATCCGGGCGCGCATGCCCGGCGCCCGTGTCGAGGAGCTGGCCGGCCCGCCGGCCGTGGGGCACTACCCGCAGGTCGAGGACCCGTCGTCGGTGGCCGCGGCCCTCACCAGAGTCTTGACGGGCTGACGCCGTTCCCGGCGGGGAAACGGGGCTGCGCGCCGCCCCTCGGCCTCCCGATGAGGCGGAGGGTCCCGGTGATCAGGGTCGAGAGGAAGGACGCACCGGCGAAGAGCGGCCAGAGATAGCCGTTCACCTGCGATCCGAGCGCCCACAGCGAAGCCACGGCGGCAGCCACGAGCACGAGCAGCGGGATTCTGCCCCAGAGCGGCAACGGGCGGATCACCGGGGCGAGGAACCAGCCGACGAGGACCCCGAGGGCCGAAGCGACGGCCAGCACCAGCAGCACGATGGCGAGCACCACGGCGAGCAGGACGGGTGTGAGCAGGAGCATGGCGTACCGGCCTCCGGATCTCCGGGCGAAACCGCATGCGGACAGAGCAGCCCGGCATCCGTCCCTGCGGGCGCAGGGTCTTTCCGCAGCCCATCCTGCCAGATCTTTGAACGCGTTCAACGCCCGGGTCCGGGAGTGGCCTCGAGCGCGCTCAAGGGGGTCCGCGCGGAGCGGCCCGCCCCGAGCCCGGTACGCACGCCTCGAGCCCAACGGTCCACGACCGCGACATCCCCCATTTGCCCCCGGCTCAATACGACTAAAATCGACTCCGGAATTCTTATTACATGTACACGGAGTTGCTGTGCGTGTTCTCGTGGCTCTGAAGTCCGCCGTGCCATACGGTCGTCGCCGGACGGCCCGACACACCGCGGGTGACGTCATGCACGGGCAGTAGCCGGCAGCAGGAAAGAGCGCGACAGGAAAGAAGGACGGACATGTCCGGCAGCGAAAGCGAGAACCCGGTAATCCCTTCCCCGGCCCCCGCCGCGACGCGGCCCCGGACGAACCGGGACTGGTGGCCGAACCAGTTGGATCTCCAGGTGCTCCACCAGCACTCGCCCCGGTCCAATCCGATGGGCGAGGACTTCGACTACGCGGAAGAATTCAAGAAGCTCGACGTCGACGCGCTGAAGCGGGACGTGTTCGAGGTCATGACCGCCTCGCAGGACTGGTGGCCCGCCGACTACGGCCACTACGGTCCCCTCTTCATCCGCATGAGCTGGCACGCCGCGGGCACGTACCGCATCGCCGACGGCCGCGGCGGGGGCGGCGCGGGCGCCCAGCGGTTCGCCCCGCTGAACAGCTGGCCGGACAATGCGAGCCTGGACAAGGCGCGCCGCCTGCTGTGGCCGGTCAAGCAGAAGTACGGAAAGCAGATTTCCTGGGCCGACCTCCTCGTTTTCGCGGGGAACTGCGCCTTGGAGTCGATGGGTTTCAAGACATTCGGATTCGGGTTCGGGCGCGAGGACATCTGGGAGCCGGAGGAGATCTTCTGGGGCCCGGAGGACACCTGGCTCGGAGACGAGCGCTACAGCGGCGACCGGGAACTCGCCAATCCGTTCGGCGCCGTGCAGATGGGCCTGATCTACGTGAATCCGGAGGGCCCGAACGGCAATCCGGACCCGATCGCCGCCGCCAGGGACATCCGCGACACCTTCGGCCGGATGGCGATGAACGACGAGGAGACCGCCGCGCTCATCATCGGCGGCCACACCTTCGGGAAATGCCACGGCGCGGTCGACCCGCAGTACGTCGGACCGGAGCCGGAGGCCTGCCCCCTGGAGGCGCAGGGCCTCGGCTGGCCGAACACGTACGGCACCGGCAAGGGCGTCCACGCGATCACCAGCGGCCTCGAGGGCGCCTGGACCAACGAGCCCACCACCTGGGACAACGGGTACCTCGACAACCTGTTCAGGTACGAGTGGGAGCTGACCACCAGCCCGGCCGGCGCCCGGCAGTGGACGCCCAGGAACCCCGAGGCCCGCGACACCGTGCCGGACGCGCACGACCCGTCGAAGCGGCACGCCCCCATGATGCTGACGACGGACCTGGCCCTGCGCCTCGACCCCGTCTACGAGCCCATCGCCCGCCGCTTCCACGAGGACCCGGACGCACTCGCCGACGCGTTCGCCCGGGCCTGGTACAAGCTGCTCCACCGCGACATGGGGCCCGTCTCCCGCTACCTCGGCCCCTGGGTCCCCGAGCCCCAGCTGTGGCAGGACCCGGTCCCCGCGGTCGACCACGACCTCGTCACGGACGCGGACGTCGCCGCCCTCAAGGACAAGATCCTCGCCTCCGGGCTGTCCGTACCCGAGCTGGTCTCCACTGCCTGGGCGTCGGCGGCCAGCTTCCGCGGCACCGACAAGCGCGGCGGCGCGAACGGCGCCCGGATCCGGCTCGCCCCGCAGAAGGACTGGGAGATCAACGACACGCCCGAACTGGGCAAGGTCCTCCAGACCCTGGAGGGGATCCAGCGGGACTTCAACGGCGCGCAGAGCGGCGGGAAGAAGGTCTCGCTCGCCGACCTGATCGTGCTGGGCGGGTGCGCGGCCGTCGAGCGGGCCGCGAAGGACGCCGGGTACGACATCACGGTGCCGTTCGCGCCGGGGCGCACCGACGCCTCGCAGGAGCAGACGGACGTGGACTCGTTCGCCGTGCTGGAGCCGCGGGCGGACGGGTTCCGCAACTACCTGCGGGCCGGCGAGAAGCTCGCGCCGGAGACGCTGCTCCTGGACCGGGCCAACCTGCTGACGCTGTCCGCCCCCGAGATGACCGTGCTGGTCGGCGGGATGCGGGCGCTCAACGCCAACGTCCGCAAGTCTCGACACGGCGTCTTCACCGACCGCCCCGGGACGCTGACGACGGACTTCTTCGTCAACCTCCTCGACATGGGCATCGAGTGGCACGCGTCCGAGTCGGGCGAGAACCAGTACGAGGGGCGCGACCGCGCCACCGGCGACGTCAGGTGGACGGCCACCGCCGTCGACCTCGTCTTCGGCTCGCACTCGCAGCTGCGGGCGATCTCGGAGGTCTACGCCTCCGCGGACGCCGGCGAGAAGTTCGTACGCGACTTCGCGGCCGCGTGGGACAAGGTCATGAACCTCGACCGGTTCGACCTGCGCTGATCCGCGTCCGGGCCGGCCCGGGCCGGCCCGGGGCCGCGCGGGCCGGCCCGGCCCCACCCGGTGGGGGGACGTGCGCCCGAACAGGTGGTGGTTCACACCAGTTGGGTAGAGGACACGTCTGTACAC
>NZ_JBEYXK010000024.1:0-82545 GCF_040645035.1 Streptomyces sp. NPDC046876
GCCGGCGGGGCTGGGTTTGCGGGCCCGTGGCGTCGACGGGCGGGTTCGGGCTTGGCCGAGGCCTTGGCGGGAGGTGTTCGGTCGGGTGCGGCGCCTTTTCGGGGGCGCTGCCCCCGCGCCACCGCGCCTCAAGCGCCGGCGGGGCTGGGTTTGCGGGCCCGTGGCGTCGACGGGCGGGTTCGGGCTTGGCCGAGGCCTTGGCGGGAGGTGTTCGGTCGGGTGCGGCGCCGCTCCGAGGGCGCTGCCCCCGCGCCACCGCGCCTCAAGCGCCAGCGGGCTGGGTTTGCGGGCCCGTGGCGTCGACGGGCGGGTTCGGGCTTGGCCGAGGCCTTGGCGGGAGGTGTTCGGTCGGGTGCGGCGCCGCTCCGGGGGCGCGGCCCCCGCGCCTCAAACGCCGGCGGGGCTGGATTGTGGCGGCCCGCCGCTTCGACAGGGGGCGGAGGTTCTTGGCGGCGGGCCGGGGGGAGCCGGTCGTGGTGGGGTTGTCCGGTGGGGCTGTGGCCAAGGGCTCTGCGGTGGGTAGGTTCCAGGGGATGACCACCACCCTGCGGCCGTCCGGGCCGCTTCAGCAGAGCGCCGGGGGCGCGCGGTCGCGCCCGTACGAGATCCGGGTCAACAGCAGGCGCGTCGGGGCCCTGCTGCTCGCCTGCGACACCCCCTTCGGGCCGGCCGTGGGCGAGATCCGGGACCTCTTCGTCGACACCCCCGACCGGCGGCGCGGCCGCGCCACCGTCGGGGCGCTCGCCGCCGAGGAGGTCCTGCGCGGCTGGGGCTGCCGCCGCGTCCAGGCCTCCGTACCCGCCGAGTCGGCCGGCGGCCTCCGGCTGGCGGCCGCCCTCGGGTACGCCGAGTCCGGCCGGAACATGGTCAAGGAGCTGCCCGACACCCCGCCCGCCCTGCCCGAGGGCGCGACCGGCCGCGCCATGACCCCGGCCGAGTACGAGGACTGGCTCGTCCGCGCCGTCGACGGCTACGCGGAGGACTGGATGCGCCGCGGCCTGCCCGCCGAGGCCGCCCGGGCGAAGTCGGAGGCCGACCACGCTCGGCAACTGCCCCAGGGGCCGGACACGCCCGGCGTCGCCCTCCTCGTCCTGGAGGCGGCCGGGGCGGTCGTCGGCCACATCTGGGTGGCCCCCTCCGGCGGGGGCGCGTACGTCTACGACGTCGCCGTCGCCGAGGAGCACCGCGGCCGCGGCCACGGCCGCGCGCTGATGCTGCTGGCCGAGCGCACCGCGCTGGCCGCGGGCCACCGCACCCTCGGGCTCCACGTCTTCGCCGGGAACACCCCGGCCCTGCGCCTGTACGAGTCCCTCGGCTACCGCCCGACGCAGTTCAACTACGGGAAGGATCTGATCTAGGCCGGCCGGGCCGGGTGGGGTCAGGCCTCGTCCGCGGCCAGGAGGCGGTCCGCGATCTCCTCGATGCGGGCGCGCAGGCCCTCCTGGCTCTTGCCGCCGTCCAGCCGCTCGCCGTCGATCACGTACGTCGGCGTGCCGGTGACCCCGATCGCCTTGCCCTCGGCCTGGTCGGCGTCGACGATCAGGATGTGCCGCCCGTCGATCAGGGCGGTGTCGAACTCGTCCGCGTCCAGGCCGAGTTCCCGGGCCACGTCCAGCAGCACCGCCTCGCCGCGCTCGGCGAGCTCCGCGGTGCGGGCCAGGACGGCCTCCGCGTACGGCCAGCCCTGCCCCTGCTCCGCCGCCTCCTCGGCGGCCTGCGCCGCGGCGAAGGCGTGCTTGTGCTTCTCCAGGGGGAAGTGGCGCAGCCGGATGTCCAGCCGGTCGCCGTAGCGGGCCCGCAGGGCGCGCACGTCGTCCAGGGCGCTGTGGCAGTCCGGGCACTGGAGTTCGCACCAGACGTCGAGGATCACGGAATCGGTCATGCGGACAGTCTCCCAGCCGCAGGCCCCCGGCGCCGAAACCCACCCCCGCAGGAGGAGGCGCGACCCCGAGATCTCCCGGAGATCGGCGCCGCTGCGGCCGCGCGCATGGCCCGGGCGGTGGCCCGCGGTGCACGATGGGAAGAGCTTCGAAGACGCCGGAACATCCCGACCGCACTGCCCGGAGGTACCGCATGCTCGCCGAGACCATATGTTCCGCGGTGGCCGCGGCCGGCCTGGGCATCGCCGCGGTGACCGCCTACCGCCGCCGGTTCCTCGCGGCCACGCGGATCGCCGCGTACGCGCTGGTGCCGGCCGCCCTCGTCCTGACGGGCGTTGTGCAGTGGGTGTCCGGGATCGTGTTCAAGCCGGCCGTGTGGGTGGGCTTCGGGCTGCTCGGGCTGGCCTGGCTGCTGCTGGTCGTCACGCGCGCCGTCGAGCGGCGCCGGCTCGGCGGCGCGGGGGAGCGGCCGGCGAAGGCCGCCAAGGCCGCCAAGGCCGCCAAGGGTGCAGAGGCGGCCGGTGCGGGCTCCGCGCCGCAGCCCCTGCAGGGGCGTCCCGAGCCCGGCCCCGGCCGGAGCGCCGCGGCCCCGCCCGCGGACGACTTCTCCGACATCGAGGCGATCCTGAAGAAGCACGGCATCTGAGGAACCTGCCGTGGCGGTTTCCGCCGCCGATGCCCCCGATACGGGCCGAAGATGACTTGAAGGGGTGAACTGCCGCTCGAGTAATGGCGTGTTGACGGACGGTCGCGGGCGGCCTGCGTCATCATCGCCCCGACATGCTCGACACATCGCAGGGTGAGCCGCCGGTTCCCGCGCCGGCCCCGGCCCCCGCCCCCGTTGCCGAGGAGCCGCGAGGCTGCCTCTTCGCGCTTTCGCAGCCGCCCCTGATGATCTTCCTAGGGGTGATCGGCACCCTGCTGCTGCTCGCCGCCGTGCACGATCTGTTCCTGCTCTGACGGGCCCGCGTCGGCCTCCTTGCGCCGGGCCCGGTACGCCGCCACGTGCAGCCGGTTCCCGCAGGTCCGGCTGTCGCAGTAGCGCCGCGAGCGGTTGCGGGACAGGTCCACGAAGGCCCGCCCGCAGTCGGGGGCCTCGCAGCGGCGCAGCCGCTCCTGCTCGCCGGAGACCACGATGAAGGCCAGCGCCATGCCGCCGTCCGCGGCGAGGTGGTCGCCGAGGGAGGCGCCGGGGGCGAAGTAGTGGACGTGCCAGTCGTAGCCGTCGTGGTCGGTCAGCTGCGGGGTGGTCCCGGCGGTCGCGACGAGCTCGTTGATCAGCCCGGCCGCGGTGCGGGAGGTGCCCGCCGCGAAGACCTGGGCGAACTTGGAGCGGACGGTCCGCACGCCCGCGAGGTCGCGGGCGCCGAGCTCGCCGACGTCGCTGATCTTGTACTCGCGGACGAAGGCGCGCAGCGAGCCGACGTCCGCCAGGCCGTCGGGCTGGTCGGTCTCGGCCGCGGTGTTCACCAGCGCGACGACGACGTCGAGCGCGCGACGGGTGTCGTGGGGGATCTGCACGGGTCGCTCCTGGGGCCGGGCCTGCGGCGTCGGGCCGGTGCCGCCGCCGGTGGCCGACTCTAGCCGTCCCGGGCCCCGGCCGGGAGGTGCGTCTGTCCTGAGCGAACGGCACGGGCGCAGGGAACGGGCGCAGGGCAAGGGCGGCAGCACGCCGGCGCCGTTCTCGCGGGCGGCTTCCGCGAGAACAGCGCCGGCAGTGCCGTATGTGGTTTTCGTCCAGCCCGCACCGTCGCCCCGAGTCGGACGGTGCCCGGCGGACACCCGGCTTGCGCCGGGGGTGCTCCCCGCGGATCCGGCTCAGCTTTCGGCCAGGATGTGGGAGAGCTCCTTGTCCAGGTCGAAGTGCCGGTGCTCGGTCCCGGGCGGGACCGCGGCGTCCGTCCGCTTGAGGAATGACTCGAGTGCTCGGGCGGGTGCCTCGAGCAGGGCTTCTCCCTCCGGTGAGCTAAGGGCGATGCAGACGACGCCCTGACCGTGGCTGCGGGACGGCCAGACGCGGACGTCTCCGGTTCCGGTGGGCCGGTGCAGGCCCTCCGCGAGAAGGTCGCGGGCGAACACCCACTCGACCGTCTCCTCGGCGCCGGTGTGGAAGGTGGCGTGCACGGCGTAGGGATCGGCCGTGTCATACCGCAGGCCCGCGGGAACAGGCAGTGAGGACTCGCTCGACACAACGAGGCGCAGGTGCAGCTCGCAGCTGACCGTGGTGTTCATAAGCGCCAGGGCCTTTCGCTCAGTGTGCGCTCGGGGATTCGCACGTCGGCGAAATCGACATGCCACCTACGGTGCCGTTGTAAACCCCTCTGACCGTTTTGCGGACCTCTGGGTCCCTCGGACGGCGGATCCAAACCACCATTCACGTGTGCTTCCGGCTCCGGTAGATTCGAGGCCATGAATACGGGGAGTGACCGCGGGACCCAGGGGTCCGCATCCGGCGAGAACACCGACGACACCACCGCGCAGCCCGCGGAGGAGGCGCCGCACGTATCGAAGGCGCCCGAGTTCATCAAGGCGCGCCGCACCCTGCACCTCAGCTGGCAGGTCGGCGTCTTCGTCGTCGGCCTCGCCGTCATCGGTGCGGGCGTGGCGATGCTGGTCCTGCCCGGCCCCGGCTGGGTCGCGATCTTCGCGGGCCTCGCGATCTGGGCCACCGAGTTCGCCTGGGCGTCGCTCGTCCTGCGCTGGACCAAGCGCAAGGTCACCGAGGCGGCCCAGAAGGCGCTGGACCCCAAGGTCCGCCGACGCAACATCATCCTCACCACGGTGGGGCTCGTCGTCGCGGCCGCGCTGGTCGGTTTCTACGTGTGGAAGTACGGCATGACCATGCCGTGGAACATCAAGGACCAGTGAGCGGCAGCCGGTGGTCGCAGCCGGTGGTCATGGAGCACCGCTGACATGGGGTAATGTTTGCGGTGTGCCCGGGCGATTAGCTCAGCGGGAGAGCACTTCGTTCACACCGAAGGGGTCACTGGTTCGATCCCAGTATCGCCCACCCGGACCGAGGGGCCCGGAGACGTTCACCGTCTCCGGGCCCCTCGGCGTTGGTGCCCGTCGGCCCCCTCGGCCGTACGGGCCCGGCCCCCACGTCCCTCACCCCAGCCGGCCGAGGGCCTTCCTGAGCCGGCGCACGTCGCGCAGCCGCCGCTCGTACGTGGCGCCCACCGCCAGGAGCAGCAGCCCCGCCAGCGCCGGCGGCACCCAGCGCGGCAGCATCCCCGCCACCTGCACCACGTACGGCGCCAGCTCGTGCAGCGCCACCGCCGCCAGGCAGCCGCCGCCCAGCAGGAGCGGCGCCTGCAGCCGCCGCCCCGCACCGGCCAGCGTCACTCCGAGCGACGCCAGCCCCAGCAGCAGCGGCCGCAGCCAGTGCGGGTCCTCCCAGGCGGCGACCAGGCTCGGCAGCAGGGTCGCGGCGAGCCCCGGACCGTACGCCACCCAGGACGAGGCGGCGTGGTTGGTGCGGCGGCGCAGGAGGCCCACCGCCAGGGCCGCCACCGTCACGGGCAGGGTGTACGCCTCCACCACCGCCACCCCGGACGCCCACAGCCTGATCCACGCCGCCGCCACACCCAGCACGGCGGCCGCCCAGCCGAGGGCGCGCCGGTCGGCCCGCAGCGCCGCGCCCGCGCACACCACGCCGGCCAGCGCACACACCAGCGCCAGGAGCGGCGGCTCGCCCGCGGCGGCGGCCACCAGCAGCGCGAGCCCGGCCACCGCAGCCCCGGCCGCCTCCGCCGCGACCCGTACGGCCCCCAGCCGCGGCCCCGGCACCGCCGCGGCGGCCGCCACCGCCAGCAGCGGCAGCGACCACCAGGCCACCGCCAGGCCGGCCACCGCGGCCAGCGCAGCAGCCGTCGCCGCCGCGTACCCGACGACGAGCACCGCCGCGCCCGCCCGCACGGCCGACGCGGCCCCCCGCTGCGCCGCCACCGCCGCGCACGCCCCGCCCAGCAGCCCGAACACCGCGAAGGTGGCGAGACGGCCGTCCAGCGCGGCCACGGACACGTCCACCGCCCCCAGCGCCGCGCACACCGCGGCCGCGGACCCCGGGCGGCCCGCCCACCGCAGCGCGCCCACCGCGGCCCCCGCAGTCACCGCCAGCTGCGCCGCGAGGACCACGGCGACAGGCAGCCCGTGCCCGAGCGGGGCCGTGAACAACCCGGCCCAGCCGCACACCACCGCCAAGGCCCCCACGGCTCCGACGGCCGGGCCGCCCCCCGCGGCCCCCGCGGTCTCCGCGGCCCCCGCAGCCCCGTCGGCAGCCCCGTCGGCTCCGCCGACAGCCCCGTCGGCTCCGCCGACAGCCGACGCCGGGGAGTCCGCCCCGGGCCCCCGCCGCCCGGGCAGCAGCCGTACCGCCCACCGGGCGGCCCCCGCCGCGATCAGCAGGCACACCACGGCCGCCGCCCCCGGCCCGTACGCCTCCGCCGGGCTCGTCGCCGCCCAGACCTCGCCCAGCACCGCCGCCCGCGACAGGGCCGCCGCCCCCGCCACGGCCAGCCCCCACGCCGCGGCCGCACCGGCCACTCCCGCCCCTGCCAGACCCAGCCCGCGCCGCACCCCGCCCGGGAGCGCCCCCGCCGAAGCCGCCCCCAGCAGCGGCAGCGCCAGCAGCACCCACGCCACCACCGGCCACGCCCCGGGCAGCTCCGGCCGGACCGGCCCGCCGAGCGCCGCCACCGCCGCCAGGCCGCCCGCCGCCGCGGCGGGCCATGCACCGGGCACCCGCCACGCCACGGCCACGCCCAGCCCGGCACAGGCCGCCGCCAGCAGCGCCGCACCCGCGGCCGCCCCCGCCGAACCGGCCGCGGCCAGCTCCGCGACGGCGGTCAGCAGTGCCCCCACCCCCCAGACCGCGCCCAGGGCCCACACCACCGGCGCACACCGCGCCGCCCGCGCCCCCAGCCCCGCCCCGAACCCGGCGAGAACGCCGTCCAGGGCCGCCGTCGCCAGCAGCGCCCAGCCCAGCCCCACCGGCTCCGCCTGCGCGGCCAGCGCCGCCAGCAGCAGCGGGAGCTGCACCGCCGCCACCGCCCCGACGGCAGGGACGGCCAGGCCCCGCAGCAGCCGGCCGTACCCGGCCCAGGCCGCCGCCAGCACCGCGGCCGAGCCGGCCGCGTACCCGAGCCCGTCCGTCTGCGCAGCGGCGACCGCGTGCAGGGCGTACGCGTCCAGCACCGTCAGCAGCAGGCCCAGCGCCGCCACCGACTCGGCCGTCGACCGCAGCCCGCGCCGCAGCAGCAGCGCCGGAGCCCCGAGCGCCGCGGCCGTCACCACCGCCAGCACCGCCGAACGACCGGCGATCCCGAGGGAGCCCCAGCTGACCAGGGTGAACGCCAGAGCGGCCACCGCCAGCAGCACCGCCCCCAACGTCAGCAGCACGTTCTGCGCACCCGGCGCCGACGCCTCCCGCGCCCGCCCGGCCCCCGGAGCCGGCACGATCCACCCGGTCCCGGCCGCCGGCACCTGCAGCAGCCACTGCCGACGGGCCAGCAGATAGCCGCGCCGGGCGTCGAGTTGAGCCAGCTCCCGGTCGATGAGCGCCAGCTCCTGGGCCGGCGGCAGAGGCATGTCCATGCTCCGGAGTGTGGCGCCGGTCACCCGCGCGAGGCCATGCGCGCCCGTACTCAGATCCGCCCTGAGTACGCACACTGGATCCATGGACCGCAGCCGGCACCGGTACCGCTTCCGCAGCATCTGGGACCTCGACGCCCCGCCCGACCGCGTCTACGCCGTGCTCGAACAGGCCGAGCAGTACCCGAGCTGGTGGCCGCAGGTCCGCAGCTCCGGCCCGCCCGGCATCCCCGGGAGCAACGCGGCGCGGATCCGCTCCGTGCTTCCGTACGAGCTGCACATCACGGCCGTGGAACTGCTGCGCGACCCCGCCCGCGGGATCCTGGAGGCCGCGCTCCACGGCGACCTCGAGGGCTGGGCCCGCTGGACGGTACGCCGGCGCCCGGGGCCCGGCGCCCCACGGACCCGGGCGCTGTACGAGCAGGAGGTCGAGATGCGCCGGCCGCTGCTGCGGCTGCTGTCGCTGCCCGGGCGGCCGCTGTTCCGGCTCAACCACGCCCTGATGATGCGGGCCGGGCGGCGCGCTCTCGCCGCCCGCCTGGCGGCCCCGCCGGAAGCGGTTTGAACCTGACCCCGTGCCTCTTGTATTGTTCAGTGCGTTCCCGGGCGATTAGCTCAGCGGGAGAGCACTTCGTTCACACCGAAGGGGTCACTGGTTCGATCCCAGTATCGCCCACCGGGAGAGGCCGGTCCGTCGTACGACGGACCGGCCTTCCGCATTCCCGGGCATTCGGCCTCAGGCCGCCGCCTGCACCTCCGGCCGCAGCGGCCAGTGCGGATCCACCGCCTCCGGCGTCCCCTGCCGGGCGAACCACGCCTGCAGCCCGCGCGCCTGCGCCGCGTGCCACACCGCCTGGAGCGTGTGCAGCTCGGCCGGAGTCAGCCGCTCCAGCCGGCCCGCGAACCGCCGCCCCACCGCCCGGACGACCTCCAGCGAGGCCAGTGCGTCCGCCGCCGCGTCATGTGCCCCGTCAAGCTCTATCCCGTAGTGCGCGCACAGGTCGGTCAGCGTCCGGCGGCCCTTGCGGTACCGGTCCAGGTGCTTGTCCAGCACCCGTGGGTCCAGCACCGTCAGCGGCCGGTCGTCCAGGTACCGGGCCAGCGTCGACGCCCGGTGCCGGCGCAACTCCCGGTCCAGCAGCGTCAGATCGAACGGCGCGTTCATCACCACCACCGGACGGCCCGCCACCTGCTGCTCCACGAGCGCGCGGGCTATCTCCTCCACGACCGGCGCGGGCCACCGGCCGTTGTGCTGGAGGTACTCGTCCGTCAGACCGTGCACTTCCGTGGCCTCCTGGGGCACCGGAACCCCCGGATTGACCAGCCAGCGCGTCGAGCGGACCCGGCCGCCCGCGCATTCCTGCACGACGAGAGCGGCGGACACGATGCGGTCCTGCTCCACGTCCACCCCGGTCGTCTCCGTGTCGAAAGCGGCCAGCGGGCCCTCGTACCAGCGCGTCATGGCGAACTCCTCGTCCCCGATCGGCAGATGGGGCGCACTCCTGACGCTCGCCGCCCCTGCCCGAATCCGTGATACCCGGCCTGTTTGCGCTGTACGCCGTTTGCGGCCGCTCCGGTACGGAGACAACATCCCTGGGGGACCGCACACATGACCGGCCGTCACCCCGCCACCCACCATTCGCACTCCCATTCGGCACAGCCCGCACAGCACGAGGCACGGGGAGCCGGCCATGGCGCTCACGCAGCCCGAACCGGGCGGGGTGCTGCAGGAACAGACCGGTACGCCACGCGGCGGCGAGCCGCAGGGCGCACCCCTGCGCGGCAACCTCGCCACCACCGCCTGTATGGAGACCCTCCAGGTGGGATACCTGCACGCCGTCGCCGCCGCGGCCGGCTGCTCGCTGTCCCAGCCCTTTCCGGACAACGGCATCGACTGGCAGGTCAGCCACGGTGCTCCCGAGCACGTCGTCGACGACGAGGTCACCATCAAGGTGCAGTTGAAGGCGACCTACCAGGTCCCGCCCGAGCCCGCCGGACCCACCTTCGCCTTCACCCTGGACAACGAGCACCTGCTGAAGCTGGCCCGCACCCCGGTCGCGGTCCACAAGATCCTCGTGGTCATGCTCGTCCCGCGCGAGCGCGACCGGTGGCTGGACGCCGGGCACGACCGGCTCGCCCTGCGGCACTGCTGCTACTGGACCAACCTCGCCGGGCACCCCGTGACCGGCCGGCGCCGGACCACCGTCCGGATCCCCACCACACGGATCTTCGACGACCGCGCGCTGTGCGAGATCATGACCCGGGTCGGGTCGGGAGGGACACCCTGATGCGCCAGTACCCGCCGCACCCCCTACCCCTGGCCGCCCCGGCGGGCGCGGGGTACGGGGAACCCGCCGGCCCGGGGGTCCCGGACCCGGCCCGCGTCGACCCGGCCGTGCTGGGCGCCCTGCTGCACCGGCACGGCTGGCAGCGCCGCGGCGGCCCCGCCGGCCGCTACGGGCGCTGGACCCCGCCGGCGACCGGACCCGCGACCGGTCCGGCGGGCGGCGCCGGCACCAGCCTGCTCGTCCCGGAGAGCCGAGCCTTCCCGGACTGCACCGACCTGCTCGACGAGGCCCTGACCGCCCTCGCCCGCAGCACGCATCCCTCCGCCCACGAGGTGCTCTACGGACTGAGCGTGCCCAGCGACGAGGTCCGCTGGGAGCGGGAGATCCCGCTGAACCCGCAGGGTCCGTACGGGTCCTGGGGCGGCCGGATCTGGACGGTGCAGGAGCAGCTGCACGCGGCGGCCCGGCAGCTGCTGATGGCCGGCGCCCTCGCCGACCGGGCCCCGGCCGGGTACCACGGCACCCGGCACCGCGCGTACGCCGAACGCGCCCTGGACGGGGTCCTGGTCGGGCCGTGCCCCGGCGGGCGCGAGCTCACCGCCTACGTGCCCGTCACCGGGGGCCGGGGCACCGTCGCGCGCCTGCACCACGCCCTCGCCGCCGCCCGCGACGCCGTGGACTACCGGCGCGCCACGGGCGGCATGGAGGCCTTCGACACCGCCGTGCAGGCCGGGGTCAGCCGGGAGCTCGCCGACGCGCTGATCGCGCTGGTCCGCGGATCCGAGGGCGCCCGCATCGCGCTGGCCTGGGCGCCGGCCGCCGGGGCCCCCGCCGGGTGCGCGGCCCGGCCCGAGCCGGTGGAGTTCTCCCCCGGCGACCTGCCGGCCCTGCGGGAGGCTTCGGCCCGCTACACCGTGGACGAGCCGTCGGTCCCGGTGCAGGTCGTCGGGACGGTGGTCCGGATGCGCCGTACCACGTCCGCGGTGGGCGGGGTGGTCCGGTTGCGGGTGCTGTCCGGCGCGGACGTCACGTACGCCAAGGCCGTGCTGGACGAGGCGGCCTACCGGGTGGCGGGCCACGCCCACCTGGCGGGCGTACCGATCCGGGTGAGCGGGCAGCTCCAGCGCCGGGGCGGCTTCCGCCGGCTCACCGAGGTCGTCGAGGTGGCCCCCGTACCGCTGGACGAGGTCGAGCGGGACCGCCTGAGGAAGACGATGGACGAAGCCCTCGACCCGGCGGATGCCCTGCCCGCCGACGACTAGGACGGCCCCGGCTGCTACGCGCGCGGTGCGCGCGGGGCCAGGGTGAAGGAGGCCATGGCGAGGCCGGGGGCGGGGGAGAAGTCCTCGCCCCGGGTGAAGCCGAGGCGCTCGTACAGCGCCACCGCCGGGGCGTTCGCCGCGCCGGTGGTCACCGTGACCGGGCGGTCGGCGGGGGCGCCGGCCAGCAGGGCGCGCAGCAGCTGCGAGGCGACGCCCTTGCGGAACCATGCCGGGTCCACGCAGAGCCGGTCCACGCACACCGTGCCGTCCGCCGCCTCCTCCCAGGCCAGGAACCCGGCGAGGCCGCCGTCCTCCCCGCTCTCGCCCCCGCCCCCGCCGCGGATGCCGAGCCACCGCAGCGGCCGCTCGCGCATCTCGGCCAGGCTCTCGCGCAGCGCGGGGATCCCGTCGAAGCCGATCAGCTCGGCCTCCACCGCGTACGCGGCCCGCCCGACGCGGTGCACGGCGGCAGCGGTGGCGTCGTCGGCCAGGTCCAGGGGCTCTACGGGCATGCTCGGCACCACGGCTGCCTTCCGTGCACGGGGGACGGGGGACGGGACGGAACCGCCACGCTACCGGGGCCGCCGCCCGAGCCACCGGTCGGGACCCCGGCGTTAACCGTTTAGCGGCGCAGCCGCTCGGCTCGGTACGATTCAGACGCGCAGCGTTCGCTGCACGTTCCCTGAGTCAGGAGAGACCGGTGTCAGACGTCCGTGTGATCATCCAACGCGATTCCGAGCGGGACGAGCGCGTGGTGACCACGGGCACTACGGCGGCCGACCTCTTCGCCGACGACCGCACCGTCATCGCCGCCCGCGTCGCCGGCGAGCTCAAGGACCTCTCGTACGTCGTCCAGGACGGCGAGGCCGTCGAGCCCGTGGAGATCTCCTCCCCGGACGGCCTCGACATCCTGCGCCACTCCACCGCGCACGTCATGGCCCAGGCCGTGCAGGAGCTCTTCCCCGAGGCCAAGCTGGGCATCGGCCCGCCGGTCCGGGACGGCTTCTACTACGACTTCGACGTCGCGAAGCCCTTCACCCCCGATGACCTCAAGGCCATCGAGAAGAAGATGCAGGAGATCCAGAAGCGCGGCCAGCGCTTCGCCCGCCGCGTCGTCACCGACGAGGAGGCCCGCGAGGAGCTGGCGAACGAGCCGTACAAGCTCGAGCTCATCGGCATCAAGGGCTCCGCGTCGACCGACGACGGCGCCAACGTCGAGGTGGGCGGCGGTGAGCTGACCATCTACGACAACCTCGACGCCAAGACCGGCGACCTGTGCTGGAAGGACCTCTGCCGCGGTCCCCACCTGCCCACCACCCGGAACATCCCGGCGTTCAAGCTGATGCGCAACGCTGCCGCCTACTGGCGCGGCAGCGAGAAGAACCCGATGCTCCAGCGCATCTACGGCACCGCCTGGCCGTCGAAGGACGAGCTGAAGGCCCACCTCGACTTCCTCGTCGAGGCCGAGAAGCGCGACCACCGCAAGCTCGGCACCGAGCTCGACCTCTTCTCCGTGCAGGACGAGATCGGCTCCGGCCTCGCCGTCTTCCACCCCAAGGGCGGCATCATCCGCCGCACCATGGAGGACTACAGCCGCAAGCGGCACGAGGAAGAGGGCTACGAGTTCGTCTACACCCCGCACGCCACCAAGGGCGCGCTCTTCGAGAAGAGCGGCCACCTGGACTGGTACGCGGAGGGCATGTACCCCCCCATGCAGCTCGACGGTGGTACCGACTACTACCTCAAGCCCATGAACTGCCCGATGCACAACCTGATCTTCGACGCCCGCGGGCGCTCCTACCGTGAGCTGCCGCTGCGCCTGTTCGAGTTCGGCACCGTGTACCGGTACGAGAAGTCGGGCGTCGTGCACGGCCTGACCCGCTCGCGCGGCTTCACCCAGGACGACGCGCACATCTACTGCACCAAGGAGCAGATGGCGGAGGAGCTCGACCGCACCCTGACCTTCGTGCTGAACCTGCTCCGCGACTACGGTCTGACCGACTTCTACCTGGAGCTGTCGACCAAGGACCCGGAGAAGTTCGTCGGCTCGGACGAGATCTGGGAAGAGGCCACCGAGACCCTGCGCCAGGTCGCCGAGAAGCAGGGCCTGCCGCTGGTCCCGGACCCGGGCGGCGCCGCGTTCTACGGCCCGAAGATCTCCGTCCAGTGCCGTGACGCGATCGGCCGGACCTGGCAGATGTCGACCGTCCAGCTCGACTTCAACCTGCCGGAGCGGTTCAACCTGGAGTACACCGCGGCGGACGGCTCCCGCCAGCGCCCGGTCATGATCCACCGCGCGCTGTTCGGCTCGATCGAGCGGTTCTTCGCCGTGCTGCTGGAGCACTACGCGGGCGCCATGCCGCCGTGGCTGGCCCCCGTCCAGGCCGTCGGCATCCCGATCGGCGACGGGCACGTCGAGTACCTGCAGGAGTTCGCCGCCGAGGCGAAGAAGAAGGGCCTGCGGCTCGAGGTGGACGCCTCCTCCGACCGCATGCAGAAGAAGATCCGGACCTGGCAGAAGCAGAAGGTCCCGTTCATGATCATCGTCGGTGACGAGGACATGGCCGCGGGCACCGTCTCCTTCCGCTACCGCGACGGCTCGCAGGAGAACGGCATCCCGCGTGACGCGGCGCTGGCGAAGCTCGCCGACGTGGTGGAGCGCCGCGTCCAGGTGTGACCCGCTCCCCGCACGCGCGGGGCTCGGCCCCCGGGAAGTGATCACTTCCCGGGGGCCTTCCTCGTACCTGCTGCCAAGGTCATATGCTGCTTCCCATGACGACTCAGCCGGAGCAGCAGAATGGCGTCGGGACGCAGGACTCGTTCCAGCGCCTGTGGACGCCCCACCGGATGGCGTACATCCAAGGGGAGAACAAGCCGACCGGGCCGGATGCCGGGGACGGCTGTCCCTTCTGCGGAATTCCGGAGATGTCGGACCGCGACGGCCTGGTCGTGGCCCGGGGCAAGCACGTGTACGCGGTGCTGAACCTCTACCCGTACAACGGCGGTCACCTGATGGTCGTCCCGTACCGGCACGTCGCCGACTACACCGAGCTGGACACCAACGAGACGGTCGAGCTCGCCGACCTGACGAAGCGCGCGATGGTGGCGCTGCGCAAGGCGTCGGGCGCGCACGGTTTCAACATCGGCATGAACCAGGGCTCGGCGGCCGGCGCCGGCATCGCCGCCCACCTCCACCAGCACATCGTGCCGCGCTGGGGCGGGGACACGAACTTCATGCCGGTCGTGGGACACACCAAGGTCCTGCCCCAGCTCCTCGCCGACACCCGCCAGATGCTGGCCGACGCCTGGCCCTCGGACTAGTCGTCGATCGCGGGAGGATCGCGCGAGCCGGTGGGACAACGAAGCGGGAGGCGGCCTCGGGGCCGCCTCCCGCTTCTGCTGTCCGCCTCCGGCTACGCGTCGTACACGTCCGCCTTGCGCGGGGCCGCGTCCTGGACGAGGCCGCTGACGATCATCGAGCGGTTGGTGAAGCGCTCGGTGTCGACGCCGTTCTCGTCGAGCACCCGCATCGCGGCGGCGTGGACCGCCCGCAGGACCGGGGTGGCTGCGCGCATGGCGTCGTCGGCCATGAAGCGGTTGCGCCAGGGCTGCCCGGCCCAGACGTGGCGCAGGCCGAAGGGCTCGGGCAGGACCAGCTTGCCGCCGAGGAAGTCCAGCAGCGGCGGGTACCAGCTCAGCGAGGAGCGGACGGCGAGGCGGACGACCTCCTGGGCGTCGACCAGCGGGAGCGGGCGCTCCACAGTCTCCCAGAACCTTACGGACTTGGGGACCTCGACCGTCGGCGGCTTGGACTTGTCGCCGAACGGGCCGCCCAGCGGGCCCAGCGCGTGGCCGGTGACCTCGATGCGCAGGGTCTTGTACAGGACGGTGACGGTGACGAGCATCGTGATCACGAGCTGGCCGTCCCACAGCGGGTACTGGATGCCGAGGTAGTGCCGGTTGCCGCCGTTGAACTGCTGCTCGTTGCAGATCCGGGTGACCTCGTGCGGTTTGACGAGGAAGGTGTCCACGTCGGCGCCGGAGGGGCGGGCCACCTCGGCGGCCTTTTCGCCGACGTGGGTGACGATCCAGTGCTGGACGGAGGCGGGCGGGAAGCCGCCGGTGTGCAGGGGCCCGCGCTCCAGCTTGCGCAGCTCGGTGTCGATGGCCCGTATGACGTCCCAGCTGCGGAACGGGTGGATCTCCATGCCCTCGACCTTGGGGACGAGCTCCTCGGCGAGCTGCCAGCTGCCCCAGCGGGTGCCCATGCCGAGGATGCCCTTGGGGCCGGCGTAGAAGACGGCGTTGCTGCGGTTCTCGGCGGTGAGTTTGGCGAGGGAGTGGCGCAGGTCCTCGCGGGCCTTCTCGTCGGGGTTGCCGGGCACGGCCTCGGGGATCTTGGCGCCGACGCCGTCGCCGGAGAGGAGGCCGTCCCAGCGGGCGCGCAGGTCCTCGGCGGTGTTCTCGCAGATGCGGCGGGCCAGGCCCCAGCCGACGGCCGGGGCGATGATCATGCCGCGCAGGTAGAGGCCGAGGAAGCCGTCGAAGGGCAGGCGGAACATCAGCACGGCCGCGACGACGGCGACGCCGACGAGGACGAGGGTGCTGACCCAGGAGGCGTACTTCTCGTTGCCGGTCAGGGTCTTGCGCAGCTGGAACAGGCCCAGCCACAGCAGCAGGCCGGGCAGGAACACCACGCCGGCGACGAGCATGATCAGGCGGAGCTTGCGGTCGCGCTCCTTGCGGATGTGGGAGGCGGCCAGGCAGTGCTCGACGACGGTCTGGGGGTCGGCGCCGAAGGACTGGATCATCGGTTTGCGCGCCGCGGGCAGGGTGCGGGCCTCCACGGCCCGGCAGAAGGCCTCGCCGAAGTTCGGCTCGAAGAGGGAGATCTTGGGGGGTTTGACGGTGGAGGAGTGGTACTCGTTGTTGGCGCCGAGTATGGCGGACAGCTTGGTGTCCTTCGCGCCGTCGCGATAGGCCGCCGAGGCGAGCGCGTTGGTCGCCCCGGTCTGGCCGCTGCCCCCCTGGAGCGGGATCTGCGCCCCGGGCCTGAAGTCGAATCCGTCGTCCGCCACCACTGCCCCCATCCCCACCGGTGCCCCCATCGCTGTGCGTTGTGCTGTTTTGCCGCGCCGATGAGCCTATCGGCGTATCTCGCCCCATGGTGATGGGACAGGGAAATGCCGCCCACCGCAAGCAGGTCGGGGTGGGCGGCGCCCTGGCGCTATGTCAGAGAGCTTCCCTTCTCGAGCTGTTCGCGCACCTTCTCGGCCACGTGCGGCGGCATCGGTTCGTGGCGGGCGTAGGTGCGGGTGAAGGTGCCGGTGCCGTGGGAGACGGAGCGCAGGTCGATGGCGTACCGGCCGATCTCGATCTCGGGGCTCTCGGCGCGGATCCAGGTGCGGCCGGGGCCGGCCGGTTCGGTGCCGATGACGCGGCCGCGGCGGCCGGCGAGATCGCTCATGACGGGGCCGACGTACTCGTCGGGGACGAGGACGCCGAGCTCGGCGACGGGTTCGAGGAGGTGGATGCGGGCCTCGGCGGCGGCTTCGCGCAGGGCGAGGGCGCCGGCGGTCTGGAACGCGGCGTCGGAGGAGTCGACGGAGTGGGCCTTGCCGTCGAGGAGGGTGATGCGCACGTCGACGAGGGGGTAGCCGGCGGCGACGCCGCGGGCGGCCTGGGCGCGTACGCCCTTCTCGACGGAGGGGATGAACTGGCGGGGGACGGCGCCGCCGACGACCTTGTCGACGAATTCGATGCCGCTGCCGGGCGGGAGCGGTTCGACCTCGATCTCGCAGATGGCGAACTGGCCGTGGCCGCCGGACTGCTTGACGTGCCGGCCGCGGCCGGAGGCCTTGGTGGCGAAGGTCTCGCGCAGGCTCACCTTGTGGGGGACGGGGTCGACCTGGACGCCGTAGCGGGTGCGCAGGCGTTCGAGGGCGACGTCCTGGTGGGCCTCGCCGAGGGACCACAGGACGAGCTGGTGGGTCTGCGGGTTCTGCTCCAGGCGCATGGTGGGGTCCTCGGCGACGAGGCGGGCCAGGCCCTGGGAGAGCTTGTCCTCGTCGGCCTTGCTGTGGGCCTCGATGGCGAGGGGGAGCAGCGGGTCGGGCATCGGCCAGGGCTCCATGAGCAGCGGCCGGTCCTTGGCGGAGAGGGTGTCGCCGGTCTCGGCGCGGCTGAGCTTGGCCACGCAGGCCAGGTCGCCGGCGATGACGCGGGTCAGGGGGCGCTGCTGTTTGCCGAAGGGGGAGGAGAGGGCGCCGATGCGCTCGTCGACGTCGTGATCCTCGTGGCCGCGGTCGGTCAGGCCGTGGCCGCTGACGTGGACGGTCTCCTCGGGGCGGAGGGTGCCGGAGAAGACGCGGACGAGGGAGACGCGGCCGACGTAGGGGTCGGAGGAGGTCTTGACGACCTCGGCGACGAGGGGGCCGTCCGGGTCGCAGGTGACGTCGGGGCGCTCGGCGCCGTCGGGGGTGGTCACGGCGACGGGGGCGTGTTCGAGGGGGGTGGGGAAGCCGCCGGTGATCAGTTCGAGGAGTTCGACGGTGCCGAGCCCCTGGCGGGCGCCGTCGGCGGCGGGGGCCGCCATGAGGACGGGGTGGAAGGTGCCGCGGGCGACGGCGCGCTCCAGGTCGTCGACGAGGGTCTTGAGGTCGATGTCCTCGCCGCCGAGGTAGCGGTCCATGAGGGTCTCGTCCTCGCTCTCGGCGATGATCCCCTCGATGAGGCGGGAGCGGGCCCCGGTGATGAGCTCGAGCTCGTCGGGCCGGGGGTCGCGTTCGACGCGCTCGCCGGAGGTGTAGTCGTACACGCGCTGGGAGAGCAGCCCGAGCAGGCCGATCACGGGGGCGTGGCCGTCGGGTCCGACGGGGCCGTGGAGCGGCAGGTACAGGGGGATGACGGCGTCGGGGTCGTCCGCGCCGAAGGTCTCGCCGCACACGGTGGTCATCTGGGAGTAGTCGGCGCGGGCTGCCTCCAAATGGGTGACGACGATGGCCCGGGGCATGCCGACGGCCTCGCATTCGTCCCAGACCATGCGGGTGGCGCCGTCGATGCCGTCGGAGGCGGAGACGACGAAGAGGGCCGCGTCGGCGGCGCGCAGGCCGGCCCTGAGTTCGCCGACGAAATCGGCGTATCCGGGGGTGTCCAGTATGTTGATCTTGACCCCGTCCCATTCGACGGGGACGAGGGAGAGCTGTACGGACCGCTGCTGGCGGTGCTCGATGTCGTCGTAGTCGGAGACGGTGGCGCCGTCCTCGACGCGGCCCGCGCGGTTGACCGCCCCCGCGGTCAGGGCGAGGGCCTCGACGAGGGTGGTCTTGCCGGCTCCGCTGTGGCCGACCAGCACGACGTTGCGTACGGACGAGGGGCGGTCGGCCGTCAGTGCCCTGCCGGCGGCTCCGGCTTGCTGTGATGTGGCTCCCATGATGCTCGTGCCTCCCGGTGTGACGGTGAGGAGGGTGATCGGCGTTCTTCGAGCTTTGCACCGGCGTCACACTGCGTCCATACGTAATACCCGCGGCCCTCCCGTGCATGGCCGGGGAGCGGCGCGGCGGCGGCCGGCCGATTGCCCGGCGTGAACCGGTGGGTGCGCGGGTATGCGGGACCGGGGCCCTGGCTACGATGGGCCAGCCGGTGGCCGATGGGGCCGTACGGCCCAGCGACCCTCCGGGAAGGCCATGCTGAACAAGTACGCGCGTGCGTTCTTCACGCGTGTTCTCACGCCATTCGCCGCTTTTCTCCTCCGGCGGGGGGTGAGCCCGGACGCGGTCACGCTGATCGGCACGGCCGGCGTGGTGGCCGGAGCGCTCGTCTTCTTCCCCCGGGGCGAGTTCTTCTGGGGCACGATCACCATCACGCTGTTCGTCTTCTCCGACCTGGTGGACGGGAACATGGCCCGCCAGGCCGGGGTCTCCAGCCGCTGGGGCGCCTTCCTGGACTCCACCCTGGACCGGGTCGCCGACGCGGCGATCTTCGGCGGGCTCGCGCTCTGGTACGCGGGCTCCGGCCACGACAACGTGCTGTGCGCGGTGGCGATCTTCTGCCTGGCCAGCGGCCAGGTGGTGTCCTACACCAAGGCGCGCGGAGAATCGATCGGCCTGCCGGTGGCCGTCAACGGGCTCGTGGAGCGCGCGGAGCGGCTGGTGGTCACGCTCGTCGCGGCCGGCCTGTCGGGCCTGCAGACCTTCGGCGTGCCCTCCTGGATCGGGGTGCTGCTGCCGATCGCGCTGTGGCTGGTGGCGGCCGGCTCGCTCGTCACGCTGATCCAGCGGGTGGTCACCGTGCGCCGGGAAGCGGCCGAGGCCGACGCGGCGGCCGCGGCCTCCGAATCGGGCGCGGCCTGATGGGGGCGCTCCAGGACCGGCTGGTCGACGGCCTGTACGGGCTCGGCTGGGCCGGCGTGAAGAAGCTGCCCGAGCCGGCCGCGGTGGCCCTCGGCCGCCGGATCGCGGACACGGCGTGGCGGCGGCGCGGCAAGAGCGTGCTGCGGCTGGAGTCGAACCTGGCCAGGGTCGTGCCGCAGGCGGGCCCCGAGGAGCTGCGCGAGCTGTCGCGGGCCGGCATGCGCTCGTACATGCGGTACTGGATGGAGTCCTTCCGGCTCCCGGCGATGGACCCGAAGCGCTTCGGCACGGACGTCGCCATAAAGGACGACCACATCCTGCTCGACGCCGTCGCCTCCGGGCGCGGCGTGATCGTGGCCCTGCCCCACCTGGCCAACTGGGACCTGGCCGGGGCCTGGGTCACCGGGCACCTGGGCGTGCCGTTCACCACCGTTGCCGAGCGGCTCAAGCCCGAATCCCTGTACGACCGGTTCGTCGCCTACCGCGAGAGCCTGGGCATGGAGGTGCTGCCGCACAGCGGCGGGGCCGCGTTCGGGACGCTGGCGCGCCGGCTGCGCTCCGGCGGACTGATCTGCCTGGTCGCCGACCGGGACCTGTCGTCCTCCGGCGTCGAGGTGGAGTTCTTCGGCGCGACGGCGCGGATGCCCGCCGGGCCGGCGCTGCTCGCGCAGCAGACGGGCGCGGCGCTGCTGCCCGTGACCCTGTACTACGGGGACACCCCGAAGCTGTACGGACGCATCCACCCCGAGGTGGAGGTCCCCGGGACCGGGACGCGGGCCGAGAAGACGGCCGCCATGACCCAGGCGGTGGCTGATGCCTTCGCCAGGGGCATCGCCGAGCACCCGCAGGACTGGCACATGCTCCAGCGGCTGTGGCTGGACGACCTCGAGGAGCGCTCCGCGTGAAGATCGGCATTGTCTGCCCGTACTCGTGGGACGTCCCCGGCGGCGTCCAGTTCCACATCCGGGACCTCGCCGAGCACCTGATCCGCCTCGGGCACGAGGTGTCGGTGCTGGCCCCGGCGGACGACGAGACCCCGCTGCCGCCGTACGTGGTCTCGGCGGGGCGGGCCGTGCCGGTGCCGTACAACGGGTCGGTGGCCCGGCTGAACTTCGGCCTGCTGTCCGCGGCGCGGGTGCGGCGCTGGCTGCACGACGGCGTCTTCGACGTGATCCACATCCACGAGCCGGCCTCGCCCTCGCTGGGGCTGCTGTCCTGCTGGGCGGCGCAGGGCCCGATCGTGGCGACGTTCCACACCTCGAACCCGCGCTCGCGGGCGATGATCGCGGCGTACCCGATCCTCCAGCCGGCCCTGGAGAAGATCAGCGCCCGCATCGCGGTCAGCGAGTACGCGCGGCGCACGCTGGTGGAGCACCTGGGCGGCGACGCGGTGGTCATCCCCAACGGCGTCGACGTGGACTTCTTCGCCTCCGCCGAACCGAAGGCCGAGTGGGGCGGGCAGACCCTGGGCTTCATCGGCCGCATCGACGAGCCGCGCAAGGGCCTGCCGGTGCTGATGGCGGCCTTCCCGCGGATCGCACGGGAGTGCCCGGAGGTACGGCTCCTCGTCGCCGGCCGCGGGGACGAGGAGGAGGCGGTGGCCTCCCTGCCCGAGGAGCTGCGCTCGCGGGTGGAGTTCCTCGGGATGGTCTCCGACGAGGACAAGGCCAGGCTGCTGCGCAGCGTCGACGTGTACGTGGCCCCCAACACCGGGGGCGAGAGCTTCGGCATCATCCTGGTCGAGGCCCTCTCGGCCGGGGCCCCGGTGCTCGCCTCCGACCTGGACGCGTTCGCGCAGGTCCTGGACCAGGGGGCGGCGGGCGAGCTCTTCGCCAACGAGGACGCCGATGCGCTGGCCGCGGCCGCGGTGAAGCTGCTGCGGGATCCGGCCCGGCGCGCGGAGCTCAGCGCGCGCGGCTCCGCGCACGTGCGGCGCTTCGACTGGTCGACGGTCGGGGCGGACATCCTCGCGGTGTACGAGACGGTGACGGACGGCGCGAGTGCGGTCGCCACCGATGAGCGCGTCCCGCTCCGCACCCGCCTGGGCTTCGCCCGCGACCCCTCCCACTGACGCCCCCGGCTCCGGCCCCCGCCGGACCCGGTTTCCGCGCGCTCCGCGCCGGTTGCGCTCAATCGCCGCGCGGGCTGGTTTTACGGGCCCGTCCGTGCGGTTGGGTGCGGGCGGTTCCCGGTTTCCGTGCGCTTCGCGCCCGGTGCGCTCAATCGCCGCGCGGGCTGGTTTTTGGCCGGCACGCGCTGTTTCGTGCGGGTGGTCCCCGGTTTCCGTGCGCTTCGCGCCCGGTGCGGTGAATCCCGGTTTCCCGCGCTTCGCGCTCGGTGCGGTGAATCCCGGTGTCACTGCGCTTCGCGCCTGGTGCGCTTGAACGCCGCGGAGTCGGCGAACCAGCCTCGCCGGCGTTTGAGGCGCGGGGTCCGGGGCGGAGCCCGGGATACCAGGCCGAACCCGACCGGCGCCGCCCCGAACGGTAGAGTCGCGGGCCGTGATCGAAACCCTTGTCTGGACCGCCCTGCTCCTCGCCGTGATCGGCGTCTACCTCAGCTGGACGGCCGGACGTCTCGACCGGCTGCACACCCGGATGGACGCCGCCCGGGCGGCCCTCGACGCACAGCTCGTGCGCCGCGCCTCGGTGGTGCTGGAGGTGGCCACCTCCGGCGCGCTCGACCCGGCGTCCTCCATCGTGCTGTACGAGGCCGCGCATGCGGCCCGCCAAGCCGACGAGGAGCACCGCGAGGTCGCCGAGAGCGAGCTCAGCCAGGCGCTGCGCGCCGTGTTCGCCGACGCCGCCCAGGTGGAGGTGATCAAGGCGGCCCCCGGCGGCGAGGCGGCCGCCGAGGAGCTGGCGGCGGCCGTGCGCCGGGTGCCGATGGCCCGGCGGTTCCACAACGACGCCGTACGGGCGGCCCGCGCCCTGCGCCGGCACCGCAAGGTCCGCTGGTTCCGCCTGGCCGGCCACGCCCCGTTCCCGCTCGCGTTCGAGATGGACGACGAGCCCCCGGCGGACCTCGCCGACCGGCCGTAGTTGTACCCATTGGCCAAGTCGGAAGGAGCCACCGGCTCCTCATTGGCCCTTGCGGTGGACTGCTCGGGGAGGGTTTGCTCGGCGGAGCATTACCGCAGCATCACCGCAGCACCCCTGCGGGACCCCCGCAGCAGCCTTCTTTCCTTCGAGTGAGGTCATCCGTGAGCACGCTTCCCTCCACCCCGCAGACCCCCGAGATCGGCACCGCCCGCGTCAAGCGCGGCATGGCCGAGCAGCTCAAGGGCGGCGTGATCATGGACGTGGTCAACGCCGAGCAGGCCAAGATCGCCGAGGACGCCGGCGCCGTGGCCGTCATGGCCCTGGAGCGGGTGCCCGCGGACATCCGCAAGGACGGCGGCGTGGCCCGCATGTCCGACCCGAACATGATCGAGGAGATCATCGACGCGGTCTCCATCCCGGTGATGGCCAAGTCCCGCATCGGCCACTTCGTCGAGGCCCAGGTGCTGCAGTCCCTCGGCGTCGACTACATCGACGAGTCCGAGGTCCTGACCCCGGCCGACGAGATCAACCACTCCGACAAGTGGGCGTTCACCACCCCCTTCGTCTGCGGTGCCACCAACCTGGGCGAAGCCCTGCGCCGCATCGCCGAGGGCGCGGCCATGATCCGCTCCAAGGGCGAGGCCGGCACCGGCAACGTCGTCGAGGCCGTCCGCCACCTGCGCCAGATCAAGAACGAGATCGGCCAGCTGCGCGCCCTGGACCACAACGAGCTGTACGCCGCCGCCAAGGAGCTGCGCGCCCCGTACGAGCTCGTCAAGGAGGTCGCCGAGCTCGGCAAGCTCCCGGTCGTGCTGTTCTCCGCCGGTGGCGTCGCCACCCCGGCCGACGCCGCGCTGATGCGCCAGCTCGGCGCCGAGGGCGTCTTCGTCGGCTCCGGCATCTTCAAGTCGGGCGACCCGGCCAAGCGCGCCGCCGCCATCGTGAAGGCCACCACCTTCTTCGACGACCCGAAGATCATCGCGGACGCCTCCCGCAACCTGGGCGAGGCCATGGTCGGCATCAACTGCGACACCCTGCCCGAGGCCGAGCGCTACGCCAACCGCGGCTGGTAAGGCACTGCTTCCCATGAACAACCCCCCCGTCATCGGTGTCCTGGCCCTCCAGGGCGACGTACGGGAGCACCTGATCGCCCTGGCCTCGGCGGACGCCGTGGCCAGGCCGGTCCGGCGCCCCGAGGAGCTCGCCGAGGTCGACGCCCTGGTGATCCCCGGCGGCGAGTCGACGACCATGTCGAAGCTCGCCGTCCTGTTCGGCATGCTGGAGCCGCTGCGCGAGCGCGTCCGGACCGGCATGCCGGTCTACGGCACCTGCGCCGGCATGATCATGCTCGCCGACAAGCTGCTCGACGGCCGTGAGGACCAGGAGACGCTCGGCGGCATCGACATGATCGTCCGCCGCAACGCCTTCGGCCGCCAGAACGAGTCCTTCGAGGCCGCGATCGAGTTCGCCGGCATCGAAGGCGGCCCCGTCGAGGGCGTCTTCATCCGTGCCCCGTGGGTCGAGTCCGTCGGCGCCGACGCCCAGGTGCTCGCCACGTACGACGGCCACACCGTCGCCGTGCGCCAGGGCAACGTGCTGGCCACGTCGTTCCACCCCGAACTGACCGGCGACGACCGCGTGCACGCCTACTTCGTCGACATGGTGCGCGCGGGGCGCTGATCGGCGCCCGGTAGGATCGGGGAAGAACACCTATTGGTTACGCGAAGGAGACAGGCGGATGTCCGGCCACTCTAAATGGGCTACGACGAAGCACAAGAAGGCCGTGATCGATGCCAAGCGCGGCAAGCTCTTCGCGAAGCTGATCAAGAACATCGAGGTCGCGGCCCGCATGGGCGGTCCCGACATCGACGGCAACCCGACGCTGTTCGACGCCGTGCAGAAGGCGAAGAAGCAGTCGGTCCCGAACAAGAACATCGACTCCGCGGTCAAGCGCGGCGGCGGCCTCGAGGCCGGCGGCGCCGACTACGAGACGATCATGTACGAGGGCTACGGCCCGAACGGTGTCGCGGTGCTCATCGAGTGCCTCACCGACAACCGCAACCGTGCCGCCTCCGACGTGCGCGTCGCCATGACCCGCAACGGCGGTTCCATGGCCGACCCGGGCTCGGTCTCGTACCTGTTCAACCGCAAGGGCGTCATCCTCCTGCCCAAGGCCGACCTCACCGAGGACGACGTGCTCGGCGCGGTCCTGGAGGCCGGTGCCGAAGAGGTCAACGACAACGGCGAGACCTGGGAGATCATCAGCGAGGCCACCGACCTGGTCGCGGTCCGCACCGCGCTCCAGGAAGCCGGCATCGACTACGACTCGGCCGACTCCAGCTTCGTCCCGACCATGCAGGTCGAGCTGGACGAAGAGGGCGCGCGCAAGATCTTCAAGCTGATCGACGCGCTGGAGGACAGCGACGACGTCCAGAACGTCTTCGCCAACTTCGACGTCTCGGACGAGGTCATGGAGAAGGTCGACGCCTGAGGCTTCGCCTTCCACCCATGTGTGACACGGGCCGACGGGGACACACCCCGTCGGCCCGTCGCGTTGTCAGAGGCAGCGGTTAGTCTGGCGACCGAATTTCCGAGGAGGGGAGGGGCGCCGTGCGAGTGCTCGGCGTGGACCCGGGGCTGACGCGCTGCGGTGTCGGCGTGGTCGAGGGCGCGGCCGGCCGTCCCCTGACGATGCTCGGGGTGGGAGTCGTCCGCACCCCGATCGACGCGGAGCTGGGGGACCGGCTCGTCGCCGTCGAGCGGGGCATCGAGCAGTGGCTCGACGAGCACCGGCCCGAAGTCGTCGCCGTGGAGCGGGTCTTCAGCCAGCACAACGTCAGCACGGTGATGGGCACCGCCCAGGCCAGCGCCGTCGCCATGCTGTGCGCCGCCCGCCGCGGCATACCGGTGGCCCTGCACACCCCCAGCGAGGTCAAGGCCGCCGTCACCGGCTCCGGCCGCGCCGACAAGGCACAGGTCGGCGCGATGGTCACCCGGCTGCTGCGGCTCGCCGCACCGCCCAAGCCCGCCGACGCCGCGGACGCCCTCGCGCTCGCCATCTGCCACATCTGGCGGGCCCCCGCCAAGAACCGCCTCCAGCAGGCGGTCGCCCTGCACACCCCGAAAGGCCGTACCCGATGATCGCCTTCGTCAGCGGCCCCGTCGCCGCTCTCACCCCCACCGCGGCCGTGATCGAGGTCGGCGGCGTGGGCATGGCCGTGCAGTGCACGCCGCACACCATCGCGGGCCTGCGCACCGGCGAGCCGGCCCGGCTGGCCACCTCCCTGGTGGTCCGGGAGGACTCCCTGACCCTGTACGGCTTCGCCGACGACGACGAGCGGCAGGTCTTCGAACTGCTCCAGACCGCGAGCGGGGTCGGGCCGCGGCTGGCCCAGGCGATGCTCGGGGTGCACCGTCCGGACGCGCTGCGGGTGGCCATCGAGTCAGGCGACGAGAAGGCGCTGACCGCCGTCCCCGGCATCGGGAAGAGGGGCGCGCAGAAGCTGCTGCTGGAGCTGAAGGGCAAGCTGGGCGCTCCGCTGGGGTCCGGGACGCTGGTCGGGGCGCAGCGGGCCGCCGCCTCTGGTCCCGCCCCTTGGACGGAGCAGCTGTCCGCCGCCCTCATCGGCCTCGGGTACGCCTCCCGCGAGGCGGAGGAGGCGGTCACGGCCGTGACCCCCCAGGCCGAAGCCGCCATCGCCTCCGGCGGCTCGGCCCCCGTCCCCCAGCTCCTGCGAGCCGCCCTCCAAACCCTGAACCGCACCCGCTGACCCGGGGCTTCGCCCCGGACCCCGCGCCTCAAACGCCGGCGGGGCTGGAAGATCCAGCCCGCGCGGCGTTTGAGCGCACCGGTCGCGAAGCGACCGGAACCGGGTCCGGGCGGAGCCCGCCACGCGGCGGAGCCGCATATCCGGCACAGCGGGAAGGGGCGGGGTGGGGGACAGCCCCGCAGGGCCCCGGGCCCCGCTCCGCAGGACCACCGCACCGCACGAAACCGAAAAGGCAGACTGACACCGTGAACTGGGACGACGACACCGAGGCGGCCCCCGCCGAAGGCGACCGCATCGTGGCGCCGGCAGCCGACGGCGAGGACACCGCCGTCGAGGCGGCCCTGCGCCCCAAGGACCTCGGCGAGTTCGTCGGCCAGGAAAAGGTCCGCCAGCAGCTCGACCTGGTCCTGAAGGCGGCCCGGCAGCGCGGCGCCACCGCCGACCACGTCCTGCTCTCCGGCGCCCCCGGCCTCGGCAAGACCACCCTCTCGATGATCATCGCGGCGGAGATGGGGGCGCCCATCCGGATCACCTCCGGCCCCGCCATCCAGCACGCCGGCGACCTCGCCGCCATCCTCTCCTCCCTCCAGGAGGGCGAGGTCCTCTTCCTCGACGAGATCCACCGCATGTCCCGGCCCGCCGAGGAGATGCTGTACATGGCCATGGAGGACTTCCGCGTCGACGTGATCGTCGGCAAGGGGCCGGGAGCCACCGCCATCCCCCTCGAACTGCCGCCGTTCACCCTGGTCGGGGCGACGACCCGGGCCGGACTGCTGCCGCCGCCGCTGCGCGACCGGTTCGGCTTCACCGGGCACATGGAGTTCTATGCGCCCGAGGAGCTGGAACGCGTCATCCGCCGCTCCGCCGGCCTGCTCGACGTGGAGATCGACCCCGCCGGCGCCGCCGAGATCGCCGGCCGCTCCCGCGGCACCCCGCGCATCGCCAACCGGCTGCTGCGCCGGGTCCGCGACTACGCCCAGGTCAGGGCCGACGGGGTGATCACCCGCGAGGTGGCCGCGACCGCCCTGCAGGTGTACGAGGTCGACGGGCGCGGCCTGGACCGCCTCGACCGGGCGGTGCTGGAGGCCCTGCTCAAGCTGTTCGGCGGCGGCCCGGTGGGCCTGTCCACGCTCGCCGTGGCCGTCGGCGAGGAGCGGGAGACCGTCGAGGAGGTCGCCGAGCCGTTCCTCGTACGGGAGGGGCTCCTCGCCCGTACCCCCCGGGGCCGGATCGCGACCCCCGCCGCATGGGCTCACCTGGGACTTGTCCCGCCGCAGCAGGGCGGCGGCGGATCCGCCGGACAGCAGGGCCTGTTCGGGGCGTGACGGCGCGGAGGTTGGCCCGGTCAGGAACTGCGGTGCCATGCTGGGCGTTGTTCCATCGGTGCGGACTCGCCTAGACTCCGCCGATGCCGACCCTTCGGGTCGGTGTGCCCACCCCCGTAGAAATTGGCCGTCTCCCGTGCGGTCGTGCGAAGGATCTCCGTCCCGTGAATCTCGTGACACTCCTCCCGTTCATCGTGCTCATCGGGGCGATGTTCCTGATGACCCGCTCCGCGAAGAAGAAGCAGCAGCAGGCCGCGCAGATGCGCGACCACATGACGCCCGGCACCGGCATCCGCACCATCGGCGGCATGTACGCCACGGTCAAGGAGATCGGCGACGACACCGTCACCCTTGAGGTCGCCCCCGGCGTGCACGCGATCTACGCGAAGATGGCCATCGCCGCCGTCCTGGACGACGCGGAGTACAACCGCATCGTCCACGGCGCCGAGGCCGCGGCCGACCACGAGGCGCCCGTCGTCCCCGACGACATCTCCTCCCTGACCAAGGACGAGGACGAGGCCCCCAAGGCCGACCCCGCCAAGAAGGACGAGGACGAGGCCCCCAAGCTCGACCTGGGCAAGAAGGACGGCCCCGACAGCGACTCCGACGGCAAGGGAGAAGCCAAGGGCGACGGCGAGGCCGGCGCGAAGTAACGCGCGGCCGGGGACCGCGAAAACGCCCGACCGGCGCCCGCGCGGTCCCCGTCAGTGACACTTCTGCGGGGGGCAGGGGTCCCCACCACACATTTTTCGTGGCCGTCCGGCGCCGAACCCCGGCGCCGGACGGTTGGACAGGGAGATACGACAAGGTGGCAGCACCGAAGAAGGGCCGGCGGCCCACGGGGGCGCAGGGGAGGCCGGGGCGCGCCCTGGCGGTCATCCTGATCGCGATGGTGGCGCTCACCGCGGGGATGTTCCTCACGAAGCAGACGACTCCCCGGCTCGGCATCGACCTCGCGGGCGGCACGAGCATTACGCTCAAGGCCAAGAGCGAGCCCGGCAAGCCGGACGCGATCAACGAGACCAACATGAACACGGCGGTCGGCATCATCGAGCGCCGCGTCAACGGTCTCGGCGTCTCGGAGGCCGAGGTCCAGACGCAGGGCCGCGACCACATCATCGTGAACATCCCCAAGGGGACGAACGAGAAGCAGGCCCGCGAGCAGGTCGGCACCACCGCCCAGCTGTACTTCCGGCCCGTCCTGGCCTTCGCCGACGGCGCCCCGGCAGCCCCCCAGGCCACGCCGAGCCCGTCCACGAGCGCCTCCGGCGCCCCCAAGGCCGAGGGCAGCAAGCCCAGCGCACCGGCCACCCCGTCGTCCAGCGCCACTTCGCAGGGCCGTGTGATCAGCGAGGCCCTCAAGGCCCCCGCTGCGACCGCCTCGCCCTCGCCCTCGCCGTCGGCGAGCGAGTCGAAGAAGGCAGACGACAACAAGGCCGCCCCGTCCCCCACCCCGGCCCCGACCGGCGCGGACGCGGCCGTCGCCGACCTCCAGGCCAAGTTCGCGGCCCTGGACTGCACCAACGAGCAGCAGCGCGCCGCCGTCGGCAAGAGCGCCAAGCCCGAGGAGCCGACGCTCGCCTGCGGCAAGCGCGGCAATGCCTGGGGCAAGTGGATCCTCGGCCCGGCCGGTGTCGCCGGTACGGACGTCAAGGACGCCAAGGGCGTGATCGACCCGCGGCGCGGCGCCTGGATCGTCACCATGCAGTTCACCGACAAGGGCGCCGACAAGTTCGCCAAGATCACCGGTGAGCTGGCCACCAAGCAGATGCCGCAGAACCAGTTCGCCATCGTGCTCGACGGCGAGGTCGTCTCCGACCCGTCCGTCAGCCAGGCGCTGACCGGCGGCAACGCCGAGATCTCCGGCGGCTTCACCCAGCAGTCCGCGCAGGACCTGGGCAACATGCTCTCGTACGGCGCCCTGCCGCTGTCCTTCAGCGAGGACAGCGTCACCACCGTCACCGCCGCGCTCGGCGGGGAGCAGCTGAAGGCCGGCCTGATCGCCGGCGCGATCGGCCTGATCCTGGTCGTGGTCTACCTGCTGGTGTACTACCGCGGTCTGGCGTTCATCGCCATCGTCAGCCTCCTGGTGTCCGCGGTCCTCACGTACACGATCATGGCGCTGCTGGGCAAGGGCATCGGCTTCGCCCTGAACCTGCCCGCCGTGTGCGGTGCGATCGTCGCGATCGGCATCACCGCGGACTCGTTCATCGTGTACTTCGAGCGCATCCGCGACGAGATCCGCGAGGGCCGCACGCTGCGCCCCGCCGTCGAGCGGGCCTGGCCGCGCGCCCGGCGCACCATCCTGGTCTCCGACTTCGTGTCGTTCCTGGCCGCCGCGGTGCTCTTCATCGTGACCGTCGGCAAGGTGCAGGGCTTCGCCTTCACCCTGGGTCTGACCACCCTGCTCGACGTGGTCGTGGTGTTCCTCTTCACCAAGCCGATCATGACGCTGGTGGCCCGTACGAAGTTCTTCTCCAGCGGTCACCCCTGGTCCGGGCTCGACCCGAAGCGGCTCGGCGCCAAGCCGCCGCTGCGCGGTTCCCGCCGCACCGGTTCCGGTTCCGTCACCGCTCCCGTCGACGCAAAGGAGGCGTGAGAGATGTCGAAGCTGGGAGATCTCGGCGCCAAGCTGTACCGCGGTGAGGTCGGCTACGACTTCGTCGGCAAGCGCTTTCTCTGGTACGGCGTTTCCATCCTGATCACCATCACGGCGATCGTGGGCCTGGCCGTCCAGGGCCTCAACATGGGCATCGAGTTCAAGGGCGGTGCCGTTTTCACCACCCCGAAGACCTCCGTGTCCGTCGCCCGGGCGACCGAGGAGGCCAAGCAGGCCTCCGGCCACGAGGCGATCGTCCAGCAGCTGGGCACCGGCGGCCTGCGCATCCAGATCTCCGGTCTGGACACCGACGACGCCGCCGGCGTGAAGAAGCAGCTGGCCACCGACCTCAAGGTCAAGGAAGGCGACATCAACGCCGACCTGGTCGGCCCCAGCTGGGGTGAGCAGATCGCGGCCAAGGCCTGGACCGGCCTCGCCGTCTTCATGGTCCTCGTGGTGATCTACCTCGCCATCGCCTTCGAATGGCGCATGGCGGTCGCCGCGCTGGTCGCACTGATCCACGACCTCACCATCACCGTCGGCATCTATGCGCTCGTCGGCTTCGAGGTCACCCCCGGCACGGTGATCGGTCTGCTGACGATCCTCGGCTACTCCCTCTACGACACCGTCGTCGTCTTCGACGGTCTGAAGGAGCAGTCGAAGGGCATCACCAAGCAGACCCGCTACACCTTCAGCGAGGTCGCCAACCGCAGCATCAACGGCACCCTGGTCCGCTCGATCAACACCACCGTCGTGGCGCTCCTGCCGGTCGCGGCCCTGCTGTTCATCGGCGGCGGCTTCCTCGGCGCGGGCATGCTGAACGACATCTCGCTGTCGCTGTTCGTCGGCCTCGCGGCCGGTGCGTACTCCTCGATCTTCATCGCGACCCCGCTGGTCGTGGACCTCAAGGAGCGCGAGCCGGCGATGAAGGCCCTGCGCAAGCGGGTCCTGGCCAAGCGGGCCTCCGCGGCCGCCAAGGGCGAGTCCGCGGCCGGCGACGGGTCGTACGAGGACACCGACCCGCCGCAGATCGTGGCCCAGGGCCGGGCGGGGCGGCGTCGATGAGCACACTGCCGCCCGAGGTGCACGAGCTGCTGCTCAGCCGGATCAAGGACGTTCCGGACTACCCGAAGCCGGGTGTGATGTTCAAGGACATCACACCGCTGCTGGCCGACCCGAAGGCCTTCACGGCCCTGACGGACACGCTGGCCGGACTGGCCGAGTCCTACGGCGCGACGAAGATCGTCGGCCTGGAGGCGCGCGGGTTCATCCTCGCCGCGCCGGTCGCCATCCGTGCGGGCATCGGCTTCGTGCCGGTCCGCAAGGCCGGCAAGCTGCCCGGCGCGACCCTGTCCCAGGCGTACGAGCTGGAGTACGGGACCGCGGAGATCGAGGTCCACGCAGAGGACCTCCGGGCCGGCGACCGGGTCATGGTCATCGACGACGTCCTGGCCACCGGTGGCACCGCCGAGGCCTCGCTGTCGCTGATCCGCCGGGCCGGTGCCGAGGTCGCCGGTGTGGCGGTGCTCATGGAACTGTCGTTCCTGCCCGGGCGGGCCAAGCTGGTCGACGCCCTTGCCGGGGCGCCGCTGGATGCGCTGATCGTGGTCTGACGGCTGCTGCCGCTGCTTGCCGAAGCGGCGGGTGTCCGGGTTCGCCCCGGGTGCCCGCCGCTTCGTCGTGTGCGGGTCCGCTGCGCGGTGCCTCTCTCCCCGCCCCGCCCTTTCACCGTTTCCGCCTCAATCGCCGGCGCGGCTCAAAGATCGGGGCTCCGTCCCGGACCCTGCGCCTCAAACGCCGGCGAGGCTGGATTGCCCGCCATGCGGGCTGGGGGAACAGGTAGGCGGAACCCTCGCTACCATGGGTTATCCGGACCTGACCGGGGCACCGGATCCTCCCCCGGACTCCGCCCGGGGGAACCCCCAGAGGAGCGCTCTTGCCAGACGAGGTCCAGCCACTCTCCGCCGCGCAGCCCGACCCGCAGGCCGACAAGGCCGCGGCGCCTCCCGCCACGCCCCCGAAGGCCCCGCCCCTGAGGCCTTTGCCGGCGAAGTCCGCGGGATCCTCCAACCGTGTGCGCGCCCGGCTCGCCCGCCTCGGAGTCCAGCGTTCCAACCCGTACAACCCGGTTCTGGAACCCCTGCTGCGCATAGTCCGCAGCAACGACCCGAAGATCGAGACGGCCACCCTGCGCCAGATCGAGCAGGCCTACCAGGTCGCCGAACGCTGGCACCGCGGCCAGAAGCGCAAGAGCGGCGACCCGTACATCACCCACCCGCTCGCGGTCACCACCATCCTCGCCGAGCTCGGCATGGACCCGGCCACCCTGATGGCGGGCCTGCTGCACGACACCGTCGAGGACACCGAGTACGGGCTGGAGGACCTGCGCCGTGACTTCGGCGACGCCGTCGCGCTCCTCGTCGACGGCGTCACCAAGCTCGACCGGGTCAAGTTCGGCGAGGCCGCCCAGGCCGAGACCGTCCGCAAGATGGTCGTCGCCATGGCCAAGGACCCCCGCGTCCTGGTCATCAAGCTCGCCGACCGCCTGCACAACATGCGCACCATGCGCTACCTCAAGCGGGAGAAGCAGGAGAAGAAGGCCCGCGAGACCCTCGAGATCTACGCGCCGCTGGCCCACCGCCTCGGCATGAACACGATCAAGTGGGAGCTCGAGGACCTCGCCTTCGCGATCCTCTACCCCAAGATGTACGACGAGATCGTCCGGCTCGTCGCCGAGCGCGCCCCCAAGCGGGACGAGTACCTCGCCCTCGTCACCGACGAGGTGATGGTCGACCTCAGAGCCGCCCGGATCAAGGCCACCGTCACCGGCCGGCCCAAGCACTACTACAGCGTCTACCAGAAGATGATCGTCCGCGGCCGTGACTTCGCGGAGATCTACGACCTGGTGGGCATCCGCGTCCTCGTCGACACCGTCCGCGACTGCTATGCCGCCCTCGGCACCGTGCACGCGCGGTGGAACCCGGTCCCCGGCCGGTTCAAGGACTACATCGCGATGCCCAAGTTCAACATGTACCAGTCGCTGCACACGACGGTCATCGGGCCCAACGGCAAGCCGGTCGAACTCCAGATCCGCACCTTCGACATGCACCGCCGCGCCGAGTACGGCATCGCAGCCCACTGGAAGTACAAGCAGCAGACCGTCGCCGGCGCCTCCAAGATCCGCACCGACGTCCCGCAGGCCGCCAAGGGCAGCGCCGGCCAGGACACCGTCAACGACATGGCCTGGCTGCGCCAGCTGCTGGACTGGCAGAAGGAGACAGAGGACCCCGGCGAGTTCCTCGACTCGCTGCGCTTCGACCTCTCCCGCAACGAGGTCTTCGTCTTCACGCCCAAGGGCGACGTCATCGCCCTGCCCGCCGGCGCCACCCCCGTGGACTTCGCGTACGCCGTCCACACCGAGGTCGGCCACCGCACCATAGGCGCGCGGGTCAACGGACGCCTGGTCCCGCTGGAGTCCACCCTCGACAACGGCGACCTCGTCGAGGTCTTCACCTCCAAGGCCGAGGGCGCCGGACCCTCCCGCGACTGGCTCGGCTTCGTCAAGTCGCCGCGCGCCCGCAACAAGATCCGCGCCTGGTTCTCCAAGGAGCGCCGCGACGAGGCCATCGAGCACGGCAAGGACGCCATCGCGCGGGCCATGCGCAAGCAGAACCTGCCGATCCAGCGCATCCTGACCGGCGACTCGCTCGTCACCCTCGCCCACGAGATGCGCTACCCCGACATCTCGTCCCTGTACGCGGCGATCGGCGAGGGCCACGTGGCCGCGCAGGGCGTCGTACAGAAGCTCGTCCAGGCCCTCGGCGGCGAGGAGGCCGCCAACGAGGACATCGAGGAGAGCGTCCCGCCGTCCCGCGCCCGCACCAAGCGGCGCGGCAGTGCCGACCCCGGTGTGGTCGTCAAGGGCGTCGACGACGTCTGGGTCAAGCTGGCCCGCTGCTGCACCCCGGTCCCCGGCGACCCGATCATCGGATTCGTCACCCGCGGCAGTGGCGTATCGGTTCACCGCGCGGACTGCGTCAACGTGGACTCCCTCTCGCAGCAGCCCGAGCGGATCCTCGAGGTCGAGTGGGCGCCCACCCAGTCCTCGGTCTTCCTGGTCGCCATCCAGGTCGAGGCGCTGGACCGCTCCCGCCTGCTCTCGGACGTCACCCGGGTCCTGTCGGACCAGCACGTGAACATCCTCTCGGCGGCCGTCCAGACCTCCCGCGACCGGGTGGCCACCTCCCGCTTCACCTTCGAGATGGGCGACCCGAAGCACTTGGGCCACGTCCTGAAGGCCGTACGCGGCGTCGAGGGCGTCTACGACGTCTACCGCGTCACCTCGGCCCGCAGGCCGTAGCCGCCGCCCGCACGGCAAAGGCCCCGGTACGCATTCCGCGTACCGGGGCCCCTGGCGTTGCCCGGGCGGCCCTTCTCAGCCGCCGAACTCCTCCAGGCCCTTCAGCGCCTGGTCCAGCAGTGCCTGGCGGCCCTCCAGCTCACGCGACAGCTTGTCGGCCTTCGCGTTGTTGCCCGCCGCGCGGGCCGCGTCGATCTGCTCGCGCAGCTTGTCGACCGCCGCCTGCAGCTGACCCGTCAGGCCGGCCGCACGGGCCCGCGCCTCCGGGTTCGTACGCCGCCACTCGCCCTCCTCGGCCTCCTGGATGGCCCGCTCCACCGCGTGCATCCGGCCCTCGACCTTCGGGCGGGCGTCGCGCGGCACGTGGCCGATGGCCTCCCAGCGCTCGTTGATCGAACGGAACGCGGCCCGCGCCGCCTTCAGGTCCGTCACCGGGACGAGCTTCTCGGCCTCCTCGGCCAGCTCCTCCTTCAGCTTCAGGTTCTCTACCTGCTCGGCGTCGCGCTCAGCGAACACCTCCGAGCGCGCCGCGAAGAACACGTCCTGCGCACCGCGGAAACGGTTCCACAGGTCGTCCTCGGCCTCGCGCTGCGCACGCCCCGCCGCCTTCCAGTCCGCCATCAGCTCGCGGTAGCGGGCGGCCGTCGGACCCCAGTCCGTCGACTTCGACAGCGACTCGGCCTCGGCGACCAGCCTCTCCTTGACCTTGCGGGCGTCCTCGCGCTGCGCGTCCAGCGAGGCGAAGTGCGCCTTGCGGCGCTTGGAGAAGGCGGACCGGGCGTGCGAGAAGCGGTGCCACAGCTCGTCGTCCGACTTGCGGTCCAGGCGCGGCAGACCCTTCCAGGTGTCCACCAGGGCGCGCAGCCGCTCGCCCGCGGCCCGCCACTGGTCGCTCTGCGCCAGCTCCTCGGCCTCGGCCACCAGCGCGTCCTTGGCCGCGCGGGCCTCGTCCGTCTGCTTGGCCTTCTGGGCGCGGCGCTCCTCGCGCCGCGAGTCCACCGCCGCGACCAGCTTGTCCAGCCGGACGCGCAGGGCGTCCAGGTCGCCCACCGCATGGTGCTCCTCCACCTGCGTGCGCAGGTGGTCGATCGCGGTCTGCGCGTCCTTGGCGGACAGATCGGTGGTCCGCACCCGCCGTTCGAGGAGGCCGATCTCGACCACCAGGCCCTCGTACTTGCGCTCGAAGTAGGCCAGGGCCTCCTCGGGGGTGCCCGCCTGCCACGAGCCGACGACCTTCTCCCCCTCGGCAGTACGCACGTACACGGTGCCCGTCTCGTCGACGCGGCCCCACGGGTCGCTGCTCACAGCGCCTCCTCCACCTGATGCCCGCGAAGGGTTCACCCCCCGGGCATCGTCCACAGTTTCCTGGGGCGGGCAGCGCCCGCCCTGCACAACGCCAACATAGGCGACCGCCGGGCCGGCTGTCCGCATCCCGCACGACGGAATATCGCCGCAGGGGGCGCGCGGCCGGCCGGGTGCGCCGCCGCCGGGCCCGTCAGTCCTTGGTGACGGCGGCCTTCTGCACGGTCACCGGGGTCTTCGGGGCCCCGTCCTGCCCGCCGTCGGCGGTACCGGCCTTGGCGATCTCCTCCAGCGCCTTCAGACCCGCAGCGTCGATCTTGCCGAACGGCGTGTACGACGGCGCCAGCGGGCTGTCCTTGTAGACCAGGAAGAACTGGCTGCCGCCGGTGTGCGGCCGGCCCGTGTTGGCCATCGCCACCGTGCCGGCCGGGTAGACGACCTGGCCCTGCTCGTTGGGCTTGCCCAGGGCGTCGAGGTTCTCGTCCGCGATCGTGTAGCCGGGGCCGCCCATGCCCGTGCCCTCCGGGTCGCCGCACTGGAGCACGAAGATCCCCGAGGTGGTCAGGCGGTGGCACTTGGTGTTGTCGAAGAAGCCCTTGTCCGCCAGCGACTTGAAGGAGTTGACGGTCTCCGGGGTCTTGGCCGCATCCATCTCGGCCTTGATCTCACCCGCGCTCGTCTTCAGGTCGAAGGTGTACTTGGCCTTCTGGTCGATCGCCATCGCGGGCGCCGGGGAGGTCTTCGGGCTCGCAGACGCCGACGGGTTCGCGTTCGGCTCCGCCGCCTGGTCCTTCTTGTCCTTGTCGAAGACACCGCCGACGATCAGGCCCACCAGCGTCGCGACCACCACGGCGACCGCCGCGCCGATCACCGCCGTCCGCTGCCGCGCCTTGCGGCGGGCCTCCGCCCGGCGCTTCTGCTGGCGCTCGTACTTCTCCCTGGCGAGCTGTCGCCGCCGCTGATCGCTCGTGACCACCGGGTCGTCTCCTTGTGCGTCTCTGGTACCGCTGTCCGGGCTCGGTAAGGCCGTACCGTATATGGGTTCGCTGTGAAACGAGCCGCGCCGGTACGCTCTGAGCAGCAGCATTGCCGAGACGGGCGGTCGCTGCCGCTCCCGCCGGACGACGAATGAGGACGAACGTGCTGATTGCCGGCTTCCCCGCCGGGGCCTGGGGGACCAACTGCTACGTGGTCGCCCCCGCCGCAGGCGAGGAGTGCGTGATCATCGACCCGGGCCACCAGGCGACCCAGGGCGTCGAGGAAACGCTGAAGAAGCATCGGCTCAAGCCCGTCGCGGTGGTCCTCACCCACGGCCACATCGACCATGTGGCCTCCGTGGTCCCGGTGTGCGGAGCGCACGACGTACCGGCCTGGATCCACCCCGAGGACCGCTACATGATGAGCGACCCGGAGAAGGCCCTCGGCCGCTCCATCGGGATGCCCCTGATCGGCGAGCTCACCATCGGCGAGCCGGACGACGTCCGCGAGCTGACCGACGGCGCAGGGCTGAAGCTGGCCGGACTGGACTTCACGGTGGCGCACGCGCCCGGCCATACCAAGGGGTCGGTGACCTTCCGGATGCCCGAGCAGTCCGACATCCCCTCGGTCTTCTTCTCGGGCGACCTGCTCTTCGCCGGCTCCATCGGACGCACCGACCTGCCCGGCGGCTCCCACGCCGAGATGCTCGAGTCGCTGGCCCGCGTGTGCCTGCCGCTCGACGACTCGACCGTGGTGCTGTCCGGCCACGGTCCCCAGACCACCATCGGCCGCGAGCGCGCGACCAACCCGTACCTGCGGGAGGTCGCGGCCGGCCTGGCAGCGGACCCGACGGCCGCTCCACGACGAGGAATGTGACGAGAGTTTCGTGGCTACTTTCAAGGCCCCCAAGGGCACGTACGACCTGATCCCGCCGGTCTCCGTGAAGTACCTGGCGGTGCGCGAGGCCATCTCCGGCCCCCTGCGCAACGCCGGCTACGGCTACATCGAGACCCCCGGCTTCGAGGACGTCGGCCTCTTCGCCCGCGGCGTCGGCGAATCCACCGACATCGTCTCCAAGGAGATGTACGCCTTCGAAACGAAGGGCGGTGACCAGCTGGCCCTGCGCCCCGAGGGCACGGCCTCCGTCCTGCGTGCGGCGCTGGAGGCCAGCCTCCACAAGAAGGGCAACCTGCCGGTCAAGCTCTGGTACTCGGGCTCGTACTACCGCTACGAGAAGCCGCAGAAGGGCCGCTACCGCCACTTCTCGCAGGTCGGTGCCGAGGCCATCGGCGCCGAGGACCCCGCCCTGGACGCCGAGCTGATCATCCTCGCCGACCAGGCGTACCGCTCGCTCGGCCTGCGCAACTTCCGGATCCTGCTGAACTCGCTCGGCGACAAGGAGTGCCGCCCGGTCTACCGGGAGGCGCTGCAGGGCTTCCTGGGCGGCCTCGACCTCGACGAGGAAACCGTCCGCCGGGCCGAGATCAACCCGCTGCGCGTCCTCGACGACAAGCGCCCCGAGGTGCAGAAGCAGTTGGTCGGCGCGCCCGTGCTGCGCGACTACCTCTGCGACGCCTGCAAGGCGTACCACGAGGAGGTCCGGGCGCTGATCACGGCCGCCGGGGTCGCCTTCGAGGACGACGAGAAGCTGGTGCGCGGCCTGGACTACTACACGCGCACCACCTTCGAGTTCGTCCACGACGGCCTGGGCTCGCAGTCCGCGGTCGGCGGCGGCGGCCGCTACGACGGCCTGTCCGAGATGATCGGCGGCCCGGCGCTGCCCTCCGTGGGCTGGGCGCTGGGCGTGGACCGCACGGTGCTGGCGCTCGAGGCGGAGGGCGTCGAGCTGGACGTCCCGCCGACGACGTCGGTGTTCGCGGTGGCGCTGGGCGAGGCGAAGCCGACGCTCTTCGGGCTGGTCACCCTGCTGCGGCGGGCCGGAGTGGCCGCCGACATCTCGTACGGCGGCAAGGGCCTGAAGGGCGCCATGAAGGACGCCAACCGCTCGGGCGCCCGCTTCGCGATCGTCGCCGGCGACCGCGACCTGGCCGCGGGCGTCGTCCAGCTCAAGGACATGGAGTCCGGCGAGCAGGAGCCCGTCGCCCTCGGCGACGTGGTCGACGTCCTGCTGGCCAAGCTGGCCTGAAGGATTTGACCCGACCCGACCCGACCGACATGACGTGGCCGGACGGCACCTGCCGTCCGGCCACGACCGTCTGCACGGAGCCGCGCCCAAAGATCCGTGCGGCAGAATGCACCGCATGACGACTACAGGCGAGGAAACCGTGCGGACCGTCGGCGCGAGCCGGGCGCTGGCCTGGCTGCTGGTGATAACCGGCGCGGCCGGGCTGGTCGCGGCCTGGGTGATCACGATCGACAAGTTCAAGCTGCTGGAGGACCCGAACTTCACGCCGGGCTGCAGCCTCAACCCGATCGTCTCCTGCGGCAACATCATGAAGAGCGAGCAGGCCTCCGCCTTCGGGTTCCCCAACCCGATGATGGGGCTCGTCGCGTACGGGATCGTGATCTGCGTCGGCATGAGCCTGCTGGCCGGGGCGCGGTTCCGGCCCTGGTACTGGCTGACCTTCAACGCGGGCTGCCTCTTCGGCGTCGTCTTCTGCGCCTGGCTGACGTACCAGTCGCTGTACAACATCAACGCGCTGTGCCTGTGGTGCTGCCTGGCCTGGGTCGCCACGATCTTCCTGTTCTGGTACGTCACCGCGCACAACGTGCGCGAGGGCCTGCTGCCCGCCCCCGGCTGGCTGCGCGGCTTCCTCGACGAGTTCACCTGGGTGCTGCCCGTCCTGCACGTCGGCATCATCGGCATGCTGATCCTGACCCGCTGGTGGGACTTCTGGACCTCCTGAGCCCGCCGGGTCTGTCAGTGGGAGCGCATAGGCTTCCCGTGTGGAACCAGACCTGTTCACCGCCGCAGCCGAAGACCGCCGGGAGAAGGATCCGGCGAGCTCCCCGCTCGCCGTCCGCATGCGCCCGCGCACCCTGGACGAGGTCGTCGGCCAGCAGCACCTGCTGAAGCCCGGATCGCCGCTGCGGCGGCTGGTCGGGGAGGGCGCGGGCGGCCCGGCCGGCGCGTCGTCGGTGATCCTGTGGGGCCCGCCCGGCATCGGCAAGACCACGCTCGCGTACGTGGTGAGCCAGGCGACGCAGAAGCGCTTCGTGGAGCTGTCCGCCATCACGGCGGGCGTGAAGGAGGTGCGGGCGGTCATCGAGGGCGCCAAGCGTGCCGCCGGCGGGTACGGCAAGGAGACCGTCCTCTTCCTCGACGAGATCCACCGCTTCAGCAAGGCCCAGCAGGACTCGCTGCTCCCGGCCGTGGAGAACCGGTGGGTGACGCTGATCGCGGCGACCACCGAGAACCCGTACTTCTCCGTGATCTCCCCGCTGCTGTCGCGCTCGCTGCTGCTGACGCTGGAGCCGCTGACCGACGAGGACCTCAGCGGGCTGCTGCACCGGGCCCTGACCGAGGAGCGGGGGCTCGGCGGGGCGGTGTCCCTGCCGGCGGACGCCGAGGCGCACCTGCTGCGGATCGCGGGCGGCGACGCCCGGCGGGCGCTGACGGCGCTGGAGGCGGCGGCCGGCTCGGCGATCGCCAAGGGCGAGGACGAGATCACGCTGCGGACGGTCGAGGAGACCGTCGACCGGGCCGCCGTGGCCTACGACCGGGACGGCGACCAGCACTACGACGTGGCGAGCGCGCTGATCAAGTCGATCCGCGGCTCGGACGTGGACGCCGCGCTGCACTACCTGGCCCGGATGATCGAGGCGGGGGAGGACCCCCGGTTCATCGCGCGGCGCCTGATGATCTCGGCGAGCGAGGACATCGGCCTGGCGGACCCGACGGCCCTGCCGCTCGCGGTGGCCGCGGCCCAGGCGGTCGCGATGATCGGCTTCCCGGAGGCGTCGCTGACGCTGTCGCACGTGACGATCGCCCTGGCGCTGGCCCCGAAGTCGAACACGGCGACGACCGCGATCGGCGCGGCCCTCGCGGACGTACGGGCGGGCCTGGCCGGATCCGTGCCGGCGCACCTGCGCGACGGCCACTACAAGGGCGCCGCGAAGCTGGGGCACGCGGTGGGCTACGTCTACCCGCACGACGTGCCGGGCGCGATCGCCGCCCAGCAGTACGCCCCCGACGCGGTCCACGGCAAGCGCTACTACGAACCGACCCGCTACGGCGCGGAAGCCCGCTACGCGGACATCGTCGAAAAGGTCCGCGACCGCCTCCGCGGCAACGGCGCCTCCTGACCCCCGCTGCCGACGACCGGGTCGCCACCGCGCGGCCTCGGATACGATGGGGCGCGGACGTCGGCGGCGTTCCGTGATCTCGGTCACGGGCGTGAGGTCGTCGTCCTGGGCGTGAGCGGCTGCCCCGCAGTCGCGGATCCCCCTGGTTCCAGGGGGGAGCGCGCCCCCGTCCGGGGTGACGGTCCGAGCGGCCGGCATCCCTGTCCCGCACTCTGCCTGGTCACGGCGGCCGCCCCTGGTCGAAAGCACCCGGCGGGGTGGGGGATACTGAGGCGTTGGACTCTACGAGGGTTCGTACGCGTTCGGCTCCGGTGAGCTGCCGAACGCCTTCCCTGGGACGCGGCTGACCTTGCACATCGTCGTCGAAAGCGGATTCCGTTTCGTTGGAATCCGAACTCCGATGCGCTCTGGGCAGGGGGATCCCATGTGGTCGAGACATTACGTCCTCCTCGACAAGGTAAGCCTCACCTAACTTTTATGGAGGTAGGTTCCCCGTGAACCAGAAGCGACCCAAGGTCAAGAAGTCGCGCGCTCTCGGCATCGCCCTGACGCCGAAGGCCGTCAAGTACTTCGAGGCCCGCCCCTACCCGCCGGGCGAGCACGGCCGTGGCCGCAAGCAGAACTCGGACTACAAGGTCCGTCTGCTCGAGAAGCAGCGTCTGCGCGCTCAGTACGACATCTCCGAGCGTCAGATGGCCCGCGCGTACGACCGCGCCAAGAAGGCCGAGGGCAAGACGGGCGAGGCGCTGGTCGTCGAGCTCGAGCGTCGTCTCGACGCCCTGGTCCTGCGTGCCGGCATCGCCCGCACCATCTACCAGGCCCGCCAGATGGTCGTCCACGGCCACATCGAGGTCAACGGCGCCAAGGTCGACAAGCCGTCCTTCCGCGTTCGTCCGGACGACGTCATCACCGTCCGCGAGCGCAGCCGCGAGAAGGTTCCGTTCCAGATCGCCCGTGAGGGTGGCTACGCAGGCGAGGGCGAGACCCCGCGCTACCTGCAGGTCAACCTGAAGGCCCTGGCCTTCCGCCTGGACCGCGACCCGAACCGCAAGGAAATCCCGGTCATCTGCGACGAGCAGCTCGTCGTCGAGTACTACGCCCGCTGATCCAGCGGCCGTAGCACCACAGGCTGGTCAGCCCGCCGGTTCCCCTCTGGGGAGCCGGCGGGCTTCCTTTTCCCCGCCCTGCGGAACGCAGAGTGCCGTACCGGGCGCCCTGCGTACCCGGCGGCCCGGCCGCCACGGCCGGTCGTCAATTCCGGTACGGCAGCGGATCTCCGGCGCGATAGGGTCGGAGAACGAATTCTTCCTCCGTAGTGATCGACATGCAGAGAGCGGTGCAACGTGTCCGGTGGAGAGGTGGCCGGGATCCTCGTGGCCGTCTTCTGGGCCATCCTGGTCTCCTTCCTCGCCCTCGCGCTGGCGAGGCTGGCCCAGGTGCTCAAGGCGGCCACCAAGCTGGTGGCCGACGTGACCGAGCAGGCCGTCCCGCTGCTGGCGGACGCCTCCACCACCGTCCGCTCCGCGCGCACCCAGCTCGACCGGGTCGACGCCATCGCGAGCGACGTCCAGGAGGTCACCTCCAACGCCTCCGCCCTGTCCTCCACCGTGGCCTCCACCTTCGGCGGCCCCCTGGTCAAGGTCGCCGCCTTCGGCTACGGAGTCCGCAAGGCGCTCGGCAGGGACCGGGACGGGGCGCCGCGCGCCACGGAGCGACGCACCGTGATCGTTGGCCGTACGGTGCCGGCGGCCCGGCGCCGCAAGCAGAAGGGCTGAAGACGCCGATGTTCCGCCGAGCCTTCTGGTTCACCGCAGGCGCTGCCGCCGGCGTGTGGGCCACCACCAAGGTCAACCGGCAGCTGAAGAAGCTGACGCCGGAGAGCCTCGCCGCCCAGGCCGCCGACAAGGCCGTCGAGGCCGGCCACCGCCTCAAGGACTTCGCCCTCGACGTCAAGGCGGGAATGATCCAGCGCGAGGACGAGCTGAACGACGCACTGGGGCTGCACCAGGACCCCGACCGGCCCGACAACGTCACCGCCCTCCCCGGGCCGCGGCGGCCGCGGGCCATCCAGAACGACAAGCGCCTCCGGGCCACCGACCGACCGAACCTTACGTACATCAACCGGAATGAGGACCACTGATGGAGTCGGCTGAAATCCGCCGCCGCTGGCTGAGCTTCTTCGAGGAGCGCGGTCATGCCGTTGTCCCTTCGGCGTCGCTCATCGCGGACGACCCGACTCTGCTGCTGGTCAACGCGGGCATGGTCCCGTTCAAGCCGTACTTCCTCGGTGAGACCAAGCCGCCGGCCCCGCGGGCCACCAGCGTGCAGAAGTGCGTGCGCACCCCGGACATCGAAGAGGTCGGCAAGACCACCCGCCACGGCACGTTCTTCCAGATGTGCGGCAACTTCTCCTTCGGCGACTACTTCAAGGAAGGCGCCATCAAGCTGGCCTGGGAGCTGCTGACCACCCCGGTGGCCGACGGCGGCTACGGGCTGGAGCCGGAGAAGCTCTGGATCACCGTCTACCAGGACGACGACGAGGCCGAGCAGATCTGGCGCGACGTCATCGGCGTCCCCGCCGAGCGCATCCAGCGCCTGGGCAAGAAGGACAACTTCTGGTCCATGGGCGTCCCCGGCCCCTGCGGCCCCTGCTCCGAGATCAACTACGACCGGGGCCCCGAGTTCGGCGTCGAGGGCGGCCCGGCCGTCAACGACGAGCGGTACGTGGAGATCTGGAACCTGGTCTTCATGCAGTACGAGCGCGGCGCCGGCGACGGCAAGGAGGACTTCCCGATCCTCGGCGACCTGCCGTCGAAGAACATCGACACCGGTCTCGGCCTCGAGCGCCTGGCGATGATCCTGCAGGGCGTGCAGAACATGTACGAGACCGACACCCTGCGCGTGGTCATGGACAAGGCCACCGAGCTGACCGGGGTCCAGTACGGCGCCGCCAAGGAGACCGACGTCTCCATGCGCGTGGTCGCCGACCACATGCGCACCTCCGTCATGCTCATCGGTGACGGCGTGACCCCCGGCAACGAGGGCCGCGGCTACGTGCTGCGCCGCATCATGCGCCGCGCCATCCGCAACATGCGCCTCATGGGCGCCACCGGCCCGGTCGTGAAGGACCTCATCGACGTCGTCATCGACACGATGGGCCAGCAGTACCCGGAGCTGATCACCGACCGCAAGCGCATCGAGACCGTCGCGCTCGCCGAAGAGGCCGCCTTCCTCAAGGCCCTCAAGGGCGGCACGAACATCCTCGACACCGCCGTCACCGAAACCAAGGCCGCCGGCGGCACCGTCCTCTCCGGCGACAAGGCGTTCCTGCTCCACGACACCTGGGGCTTCCCGATCGACCTCACCCTCGAGATGGCCGCCGAACAGGGCCTGACCGTGGACGAGAGCGGCTTCCGCCGCCTGATGCAGGAGCAGCGCGACCGCGCCAAGGCCGACGCCAAGGCCAAGAAGACCGGCCACGCCGACGTCTCGGCCTACCGCGAGATCGCCGACACCGCCGGCGGCACCGAGTTCACCGGCTACGCCACCAACCAGGGCGAGGCCACCATCGTCGGCCTGCTCGTCAACGGCGTCTCCGCCCCGGCCGCCTCCGAGGGCGACGAGGTCGAGGTCGTCCTCGACCGCACCCCGTTCTACGCCGAGGGCGGCGGCCAGCTCGCCGACCAGGGCCGGATCAAGCTCGACACGGGCGCCGTCATCGAGGTCCGCGACGTGCAGCAGCCGGTCCCGGGCGTTTCGGTCCACAAGGGCTCCGTCCAGGTCGGCGAGGTCACCGTCGGCGCCTCCGCGTACGCCGCGATCGACGTCCGGCGCCGCCGGGCCATCGCCCGCGCCCACTCCGCCACGCACCTGACCCACCAGGCGCTGCGCGACGCCCTCGGCCCGACGGCCGCCCAGGCCGGCTCCGAGAACAGCCCGGGCCGCTTCCGCTTCGACTTCGGCTCGCCGAACGCCGTCCCCGGCACGGTCCTGACCGACGTCGAGCAGAAGATCAACGACGTGCTCTCCCGCGAGCTCGACGTGACCGCCGAGATCATGAGCATCGACGAGGCGAAGAAGCAGGGCGCCATCGCCGAGTTCGGCGAGAAGTACGGCGAGCGGGTCCGCGTCGTGACCATCGGCGACTTCTCCAAGGAGCTGTGCGGCGGCACGCACGTCGGCAACACCTCCCAGCTGGGCCTGGTCAAGCTGCTCGGCGAGTCCTCCATCGGCTCCGGCGTGCGCCGCGTCGAGGCCCTCGTCGGCGTGGACGCGTACAACTTCCTCGCCAAGGAGCACACGGTCGTCGCCCAGCTCCAGGAGCTGGTCAAGGGCCGCCCGGAGGAGCTGCCGGAGAAGATCGCCTCCATGCTCGGCAAGCTGAAGGACGCCGAGAAGGAGATCGAGAAGTTCCGCGCAGAGAAGGTCCTCCAGGCCGCCGCCGGCCTCGCCGAGAACGCCCAGGACATCCGCGGCGTCGCCCTCGTCGTGGGCCAGGTCCAGGACGGCACCGGCGCCGACGACCTGCGCAAGCTGGTCCTCGACGTCCGCGGCCGCATCCAGGGCGACCGCCCGGCCGTCGTGGCCCTGTTCACCGTGGCGAACGACCGCCCGCTGACCGTGATCGCCACCAACGAGGCCGCCCGCGAGCGCGGCCTGAAGGCCGGCGACCTGGTCCGCACCGCCGCCAAGACCCTCGGCGGCGGCGGTGGCGGCAAGCCGGACGTCGCCCAGGGCGGCGGCCAGAACCCGGCCGCAGTGCCGGAGGCCATCGCCGCGGTCGAGCGCCTCGTGGTGGAGACGGTCTGACCATGACGCTGCGCCGCGGCCGCCGACTGGCCATCGACGTCGGGGACGCCCGGATCGGGGTCGCCTCCTGCGACCCCGACGGGGTGCTGGCCACTCCGGTGGAGACCGTCCCCGGCCGGGACATCCCCGCTGCTCACCGGCGGTTGCGGCAGCTCGTCGAGGAGTACGAACCCCTGGAGGTCGTGGTCGGCCTGCCCCGCTCGCTCAGCGGGCGGGAGGGGCCGGCCGCGGCCAAGGTGCGCGCCTTCGCCACGGAACTCGCCAAGGGCATCAAGCCGGTCGTGGTCCGCCTGGTGGACGAGCGGATGACCACGGTCACCGCCGCCCAGGGCCTTCGGGCCTCCGGGCGCAACGCCAAGAAGGGCCGGTCGGTGATCGACCAGGCAGCCGCTGTGGTGATCCTCCAGAACGCTCTTGAGACCGAACGGGTATCGGGTAATCCGCCCGGCGAGTGCGTCGAAGTGGTTGTCTGATCGCGATACGGTAACGTTCCGCGAGACGTGGCGGCATTCGAACAGCCGTCGCCCACCACTTCAGAGGCGGAACCGGGTGCCTGGCGGCCGTTGCCAGGTACTCCGTCTCGCGGCTCTAGGGGATCCATGACTGAGTATGGCCGGGGCTCTGGCCCCGAACCGTGGCACCCGGAGGACCCCCTGTACGGGGACCCCGGGTGGGGCGGGCACGAGGCCCAGCAGGGTCAGATGCCCTATGGCGGTGGCCCGCAGCAGCAGTATCCGCAGGAGCCGCAGTACCAGCAGCAGTACGTCCAGCACGTCCAGCACGTCCAGCAGCACGACCAGTACGGGCAGCCGATGCAGGGCTATGCCCCGCAGCAGCCCCACCCGGCCCAGCAGATGCCGCAGCCGCAGCCGCAGCCGCAGCAGATGCAGCAGATGCAGCAGCAGACGTACGCAGGCCAGGGCCAGGCCTGGGACACCGGCCAGATCCAGTACGCAGACCCCGTCCAGACCGTCGACCCGTACGCGGGCGCGGAGCCGTACGCCCAGCAGCCCATCGGCGGCTTCCCCGGCGAGGCCCCCGACCTCTACGGCACCGACGAGGCCTACCCGCCGCCGACGCCCCCCGGCCGCCGCCACCTGGAGCCCGAGCCGGGCCTGGAGGAGGAGGACGACGAGGACGCCGCCTCCTCGGACGGTGACTCCGACGCCCCGGCCGGCGGCGGCCGCCGTGCGGGCCGCGGCAAGGGCGGCAAGGGCGGCAAAGGCAAGGACAAGGGCAAGAAGAAGAGCAGCAAGGCCGCCTGCCTCGTCGCCGCGGTCGTGATCCTCGGCGTGGTCGGCGGGGGCGGCTACTACGGCTACAGCTACCTCAAGGCGCGCTTCGGCGCCGCCGAGGACTACACGGGTGCCGGTACCGACGAGTCCGTCGAGGTGCAGATCCCGCAGAACGCCACCCTGGCCCAGATGGGCAACATCCTGAAGGAACACGGGGTCGTCGCCAGCACGGACGCGTTCGTCGCCGCAGCCCAGGCGAACAAGAAGGGCACCTCGATTCAGGCGGGCGTCTACACGCTCAAGAAGAAGATGTCGGCCGCGTCCGCCGTCGCGGTGATGATCGACCCCTCCAAGCTCAACGTCCTCACCATCCCCGAGGGCACCCGCGCCATCGACGTCTACAAGGCGATCGACAAGAAGCTCGGCAAGCCCGAGGGCACCACCGCCCAGATCGCCAAGCAGGAGTCCAAGGACCTCGGCCTGCCCGCCTGGGCCGCGAACAACGCGAAGATCCGCGACCCGCTGGAAGGCTTCCTCTACCCGGCGCGCTACGACCTGTCCAAGGAGACCACGCCGCAGTCCCTCCTCAAGCAGATGATCCGCAACGCGAACGACAAGTACGCGTCCATCGGCATCGAGGAGAAGGCGAAGGCGCTCGGCCTGGAGAACCCGCTCCAGCTGGTCACGGTCGCGAGCCTCGTCCAGGTCGAGGGCAACAAGCACGAGGACTACCGCAAGATGTCCGAGGTCATCTACAACCGCCTGAAGAAGACCAACGACGTCACCAACCAGAAGCTCGAGTTCGACTCGACGATCAACTACCTCAAGAACACGAGCAACATCAACGTCACCCGCGAGGAGACGCGCAAGCTCGACGACCCGTACAACACGTACTTCTACAAGGGCCTCACGCCCGGACCCATCAGCAACCCGGGCAGCGAAGCCATCAACGCCGCGCTCGACCCCGACAAGGGCGGCTGGATGTTCTTCGTGTCGGTCGACGGCAACACGACGACCTTCACCAAGACGTTCGCGGAACACGAGAAACTGGTGGCGCAGTTCAACGAACGTCAGAGCAAGAAGTCGGGTGGGTAGGTAACAGATGTCACGCATACGGGCCGCGGTGCTGGGTTCGCCCATCGAGCACTCCCTTTCACCGGTGCTGCACCGCGCCGCGTACCAGGAGCTCGGCCTCGCCGAGTGGTCGTACGACCGCTTCGAGATGGACGAGGCCGCGCTCCCCGGCTTCATCGCCGGCCTCGGCCCCGAATGGGCCGGACTGTCGCTGACCATGCCGTTGAAGCGGGCGGTCATCCCGCTCCTCGACGACATCAGCGACACCGCCGCCTCCGTCGAGGCGGTCAACACCGTCGTCCTGACGAAGGACGGCCGCCGCCTCGGCGACAACACCGACGTCCCCGGGATCATCGCCGCGCTCCACGAGCGCGGCGTGGACCGGGTCGACAGCGCCGCCATCCTCGGAGCCGGCGCCACGGCCTCCTCCGCGCTGGCCGCGCTCCAGCGGATATGCACCGGCGAGATCACGGCGTACGTCCGCTCCCGCGCCCGCGCCGAGGAGATGCACCAGTGGGGCGCGCGGCTCGGCGTCCGCGTCCGCACGGCCGACTGGTCGCAGGCCCCGGAGGCGCTCGCCGCGCCCCTGGTGATCGCCACGACCCCGGCCGGAGCCACCGACGCCCTCGCGGCCGCCGTCCCCGACGCGCCCGGCACGCTCTTCGACGTCCTGTACGACCCCTGGCCGACCGCCCTCGCCGCCGCCTGGTCGGAGCGCGGAGGGCGCCTGCTGGGCGGCTTGGACCTCCTGGTGCACCAGGCCGTGCTCCAGGTCGAGCAGATGACCGGCTGCACGGCCGGACCGCTGGCCGCCATGCGTGCCGCCGGCGAGGCCGCCCTCACAGCGCGCCACTGAGCCGCCCCGCCGCGTACCTGATGAACTGCGGCGGGAAATATTGCCCCGCTCCAGTCGCACCGGCCAGGGTGGGGCGGTGCACCGCCGTCCGCCTGCTGGACCGGGGGGCGGCGCACCGGCCCGGACGTGGGAGGATCGGGTGAGGCGGGTCCGGGCCGCGCACCCGGCCGCGCCGCCGCAGTACCAGGCGCGAGCATGAGGAGCATCGTTGAGCAGGTTGCGTTGGCTGACCGCTGGGGAGTCGCACGGTCCGGCGCTGGTGGCGACGCTGGAGGGGCTTCCCGCCGGCGTTCCGGTCACCACGGAGCTGGTGGCCGACCACCTGGCGCGGCGCCGGCTGGGGTACGGCCGTGGTGCGCGGATGAAGTTCGAGCAGGACGAGGTGACGTTCCTCGGCGGTGTCCGCCACGGGCTCTCCCTCGGTTCGCCGGTCGCGGTGATGGTCGGCAACAGCGAATGGCCGAAGTGGACGAAGGTCATGTCGGCCGACCCCGTCGACCCGGCGGAGCTGAAGGAGACCGGCCGCAATGCCCCGCTGACCCGGCCGCGTCCGGGCCACGCCGACCTGGCGGGCATGCAGAAGTACGGCTTCGACGAGGCCCGGCCGATCCTGGAGCGCGCCAGCGCCCGTGAGACCGCGGCCCGTGTGGCCCTCGGCGCCGTGGCGCGCTCCTTCCTGAAGGAGGCCGCCGGCATCGAGATCGTCTCGCATGTGGTCGAACTGGCTGCTGCCAAGGCCCCGTACGGTGTCTACCCGACCCCGGCGGACGTGGAGAAGCTGGACGCGGACCCGGTGCGCTGCCTCGACGCGGACGCGTCGAAGGCGATGGTCGCGGAGATCGACCAGGCCCACAAGGACGGCGACACCCTGGGCGGTGTCGTGGAGGTCCTCGCCTACGGTGTGCCGGTCGGCCTCGGCTCGCACGTGCACTGGGACCGCCGCCTGGACGCCCGCCTCGCGGCGGCGCTGATGGGCATCCAGGCCATCAAGGGCGTCGAGGTGGGCGACGGCTTCGAGCTGGCCCGCGTGCCGGGCTCGCAGGCCCACGACGAGATCGTCTCCACCCCCGAGGGCATCAAGCGCACCTCCGGCCGCTCCGGCGGCACCGAGGGCGGCCTGACCACCGGTGAACTCCTGCGCGTCCGCGCCGCGATGAAGCCCATCGCGACCGTCCCGCGGGCCCTGGCCACGGTGGACGTGGCCACCGGCGAGGCGGCCGCCGCGCACCACCAGCGCTCCGACGTCTGCGCCGTCCCCGCCGCGGGCATCGTCGCCGAGGCCATGGTCGCCCTGGTCCTCGCCGACGCCGTCGTGGAGAAGTTCGGCGGTGACTCCGTCGCCGAGACCCGGCGCAACGTGCAGTCCTACCTCGACAACCTGCAGATCCGGTGACCGGATCACCCCTGGTCGTCCTCGTCGGCCCCATGGGGTCCGGCAAGTCCACGGTGGGGGAGCTGCTGGCCCGGCGGCTCGGCGTCCCCTACCGGGACACGGACGCGGACATCGTCGCGGCGCAGGGCCGTGCGATCTCCGACATCTTCGTCGACGAGGGCGAGCCGTACTTCCGTGAGCTGGAGCGGCAGGCGGTCGCCACCGCCGTCGCCGAGCACACCGGAGTCCTCGCCCTCGGCGGCGGCGCCGTCCTGGACGCGGGCACCCGCGCCCTGCTGGCCGGCCTGCCCGTGGCGTACCTGTCGATGGACGTCGAGGAAGCCGTCCGGCGCGTCGGGCTGGGCGCCGCGCGCCCGCTGCTCGCCGTCAACCCGCGCCGCCAGTGGCGCGAGCTGATGGAGGCCCGCCGCCCCCTGTACACCGAAGTCGCGCGCGTCGAGGTGCCCACCGACGACCGCACCCCCGAAGAGGTCGCCCAGGCGGTCCTCGACGCTCTGGAGTTGAAGGACGTATGACAGACCAGGTGACGCGGATCCACGTCGGCGCCAGCGCCGGCCACGACGCGTACGACGTACTGGTCGGCCGCCAACTGCTCGGCGAGCTCGGCGGCCTCATCGGTACGAAGGCCCAGCGGGTCGCCGTGATCCACCCCGAGGCGCTCGCCTCGACCGGTGAGGCGCTGCGCGACGACCTCGCCGAGCAGGGCTACGAGGCGATCGCCATCCAGGTGCCGAACGCCGAGGAGGCCAAGACGGCCGAGGTGGCCGCGTACTGCTGGAAGGCCCTCGGCCAGTCCGGCTTCACCCGCACCGACGTGATCGTCGGCGTCGGCGGCGGCGCCACCACCGACCTGGCGGGCTTCGTCGCGGCCACCTGGCTGCGCGGGGTGCGCTGGATCGCGGTGCCCACCACGGTCCTGGCGATGGTCGACGCGGCCGTCGGCGGCAAGACCGGCATCAACACGGCCGAGGGCAAGAACCTCGTCGGCTCCTTCCACCCGCCCGCCGGCGTCCTGTGCGACCTCGCGGCGCTGGAATCGCTGCCGGTCAACGACTACGTCAGCGGCCTCGCGGAGATCATCAAGGCGGGCTTCATCGCCGACCCGGCCATCCTCGACCTGATCGAGGCCGACCCGGCCGCCGCCCGCACCCCGGACGGCCCGCACACCGCCGAGCTGATCGTCCGCTCGATCCAGGTCAAGGCCGACGTGGTCTCCAGCGACCTGAAGGAGTCGGGGCTGCGGGAGATCCTGAACTACGGGCACACCCTCGCGCACGCCATCGAGAAGAACGAGCGCTACAAGTGGCGCCACGGCGCGGCCGTGTCGGTCGGCATGGTCTTCGCCGCCGAGCTCGGACGGCTCGCCGGCCGCCTCGACGACGCCACCGCCGAGCGGCACAAGCAGATCCTGGCCTCCGTCGGGCTGCCGCTGACCTACCGCGGCGACCAGTGGCCCAAGCTGCTGCAGACCATGCAGGTCGACAAGAAGTCCCGCGGCAACCTGCTGCGCTTCATCGTCCTGGACGGCCTGGCCAAGCCGACCGTGCTGGAGGGCCCCGACCCGGCGCACCTGATCGCCGCGTACGGCGAGGTGTCCGCATGAGCCGCAAGGTGCTCGTCCTGAACGGCCCCAACCTGGGCCGGCTCGGCTCGCGCGAGCCCGACGTGTACGGGGCCACCTCGTACGCGGGGCTCGTGGAGACCTGCCGGGAGCTGGGCGGGGAGCTCGGCTTCGACGTCGAGGTCCGCGAGACCAACGACGAGGGCGAGATCATCCGCTGGCTCCACGAGGCCGCCGACGGGAAGATCCCCGTGGTGATCAACCCGGGTGCCTTCACGCACTACTCGTACGGGATGCGGGACGCGGCCGCCCAGCGGACCGCCCCGCTGATCGAGGTCCACATCTCGAACCCGTACGCGCGCGAGGAGTTCCGGCACACCTCGGTCATCGCCCCGGTGGCGACCGGGACGGTGGCGGGCTTCGGCATCGGCTCCTACCGGCTGGCCCTGCGCGCCCTCGCGGACGAAGTGGCCGTCTGACGGCGCCGAGGGGCGCCGCGCGGCGCCAGGGGGCGCCGGTGGGCGCTGCAGCCTCCGTGGTCATATAACGTTCTCGCATCAGTCGGCCGGAACGGGACGGAGTAGCAGCGGATGCACCAGGGAGTCGGGGGCGCCAGCGGAGGCTGGGGCCCGCCGGGACACCAGCCGGCGGTGCCCCCGCAGCCGCCGATACCCCCTGCACCGCAGGGGTGGCCGACGGCACCTCCGCCGCCCCCGCACGTGCCGCACCCGCACCTGCCGCCGCCCGGGCCCGACACCACCGGGCACATCCCGCTGCCGCCCGCCGTGGCCGGTGCCCCCGGCCACGGCCCGGCCGGCGCCGGCACCGGCACGGCCGTGCTGGCCGTGCTGCTGATCGGCCCGGCCGGCGCGGGCAAGACCACCGTGGCCCGGCACTGGGCGAGCACCCGCCCGGTGCCGACCGCGCACATCAGCCTCGACGACGTCCGCGAATGGGTCTGCTCCGGCTTCGCCGACCCGCAGGCCGGCTGGAACGACCACTCCGAGGCCCAGTACCGCCTCGCCCGCCGCACCTGCGGCTTCGCCGCCCGCAACTTCCTCGCCAACGGGATCTCCTGCATCCTCGACGACGCCGTCTTCCCCGACCGCCCCGTCGTGGGCCTCGGCGGCTGGAAACGGCACGTCGGCCCGGCCCTGCTGCCCGTGGTGCTGCTGCCCGGACTGGAGATCGTCCTCGAGCGCAACGCCGAGCGCTCCGGCAACCGCCGCCTCTCCGACGAGGAGGTCGCGCGGATCCACGGCCGGATGGCCGGCTGGTACGGCTCCGGCCTGCCGATCATCGACAACTCCGACCTCGACGTGGAGGCCACCGCCCGCGCCCTCGACGACGCCCTGGCCCGCGCCATCACGGCCCCCGCCCCCTACTGACGGCTCAGGACCCAGGACCGCGCCCGGCCCCGTACGGCGGCGCCCGTCAGGCCGGATGGGCCGGTCGCTCGTAGGCTCGAAGACATGTCAGACGTGTACGCGGCCCGTCGTGGCCTGCTTCGCGACCGCTGTGCCGCCGCCGGGAACGCCGCCGCACTGATCACGCGTCCGGCGAACGTCCGCTACCTCGCCGGGGGCTCCCCGCGCGGCGCCGTCCTCCTCCTCGGCCCCGGCGGCCAGGACATGCTGTTCACCGTCGGCCCGCCCAGCGGCGAGGCCGAGGAAGGCCGCCTCGACGAGAAGCTCGGCCTCAGCATCCTGCCCGTCCCCGGCGCCGACGCGGCCGTCGCCGCCGCCGACCTGGCCGGATCCGCACGGGCCGACTCGCTCGCCGTGGAGGAACACCACCTCACCGTCGCCCGCCACCGCGCCATCGGCTCCGTCGCGCCCCGGCTGCGCCTCGCCGACCTCGGCCACGCCGTCGAACAGCAGCGCCTGGTCAAGGACGAGGAGGAGATCGCCTGCCTGCGGATCGCCGCCGAGATCGCCGACCAGGCCCTCGGCGAGCTGCTGGAGTCGATCCTCGTCGGGCGCACCGAACGCCACCTCGCCCTGGAGCTGGAGCGCCGCCTCGTCGACCACGGCGCGGACGGCCCGGCCTTCCCCACCTCCGTCGGCACCGGGCCCCACTCCGGCCGCTCCCGGCACCGGCCCTCCGACCGGCGCGTGGAGGAGGGCGACTTCCTGTCCGTCTGCCTCGGCGCGAACTACCGCGGCTACCGGTGCGAGATCGGCCGGACCTTCGTCATCGGCACCACCCCCGCCGACTGGCAGATCGAGCTGTACGACCTCGTCTTCGCGGCCCAGCGGGCCGGCCGCGAGGCCCTCCTGCCCGGCGCCGCCTACCGCGAGGTCGACCACGCGGCGCGCTCCCTGCTCGACTCGGCCGGATACGGGGAAGCGCTCGCTCCGTCGACCGGACACGGCGTGGGCCTCGAAATCGACGAGGACCCGCAGCTTGCACCTACGGCAATGGGTAAACTGGACGCTTGCGTGCCGGTCACCGTCGAACCGGGGGTCCACCTTCCGGGCCGGGGCGGGGTCCGGATCGATGACACGCTCGTCGTACGCCCCGAGGCGGACGGCGGTCCCGAGCTACTCACCATTACGACCAAGGAGCTGCTCGCGCTGTAGTCCGCTGTGCCGGGCCGTGCGTGCACCCGTGGTCTTCCAGTGCAGGAGATTCCGCAACCGTGGCTTCCACGAACGACCTCAAGAACGGCATGGTGCTCAAGCTCGAAGGCGGCCAGCTCTGGTCCGTCGTCGAGTTCCAGCACGTCAAGCCCGGCAAGGGCCCGGCCTTCGTGCGCACCAAGCTCAAGAACGTGCTGTCCGGCAAGGTCGTCGACAAGACCTTCAACGCCGGCGTGAAGGTCGACACGGCCACCATCGACCGCCGCGACATGCAGTTCTCCTACATGGACGGCGAGTACTTCGTCTTCATGGACATGGAGACCTACGACCAGCTGCACGTCGACAAGAAGGCCGTCGGCAACGCCGCCAACTTCCTGGTCGAGGGCTTCACCGCCTCCGTGGCCCGCCACGAGGGCGAGGTGCTCTACGTCGAGCTCCCGGCCGCCGTCGAGCTGACGATCCAGCACACCGACCCGGGCGTCCAGGGCGACCGCTCCACCGGCGGCACCAAGCCCGCCACGCTGGAGACCGGCTACGAGATCCAGGTCCCGCTCTTCGTCACCACCGGCGAGAAGGTCAAGGTCGACACCCGCACCAGCGACTACCTCGGCCGGGTGAGCAGCTAACCGTGGCTGCCCGAAGCAACGCGCGCAAGCGCGCCTTCCAGATCCTGTTCGAGGCCGACCAGCGCGGGGTTCCCGTGCGGGAGGTCCTCGCGGACTGGGTCCGTCACGCGCGGTCGGACGACCGGCAGCCGCCGGTCAACGCCTTCACGATGGACCTCGTCGAGGGCTACGCCGACAAGGTGAAGCGCATCGACGACCTGATCGTGACCTACGCCGTGGACTGGGAGCTCGACCGCATGCCGGTCGCCGACCGGAACATCCTGCGGCTCGGGGCGTACGAGCTGATCTGGGTGGACGACACCCCGGACGCCGTGGCCATCGACGAGGCCGTGCAGCTGGCCAAGGAGTTCTCCACGGACGAGTCGCCTTCGTTCGTGAACGGCCTGCTGGCCCGCTTCAAGGACCTGAAGCCGAGCCTGCGCCGGGGCGAGTAGCCCCCGCCCGGCCCGGTACGACGGCAGGGCCCGCCGCGCCATCGCGCTGCGGGCCCTGCCGTCGTATGTGCGGGGAGGCGAAAACCGGTGAGGACCGGGAGCCACATCTGGCTCCCGGCCCTCACCGGTAACGTTTCTGCTGGTCCTGGGGCCGAGGACTAGGCGTCCTCGTGCGCCACCGCACGCCGCGCGTCGGCGTCCAGCACGCCCCAGCTGATCAGCTGCTCGGTCAGCACCGAGGGGGACTGGTCGTAGATCACGGCCAGGGTGCGCAGGTCGTCCTGGCGGATCGACAGCACCTTGCCGTTGTAGTCCCCGCGCTGGCTCTGGATCGTCGCCGCGTAGCGCTGCAGCGGACCGGCCTTCTCGGCGGGCACGCCGGCCAGCCGCTCCAGGTCCAGGCGCAGCTTCGGCGGCGGCTCGGCCGCACCGCCGGGGGTCGTACCCGGCAGCAGCTCCTGCACCGGCACCCCGTAGAAGTCCGCCAGCTCGGCGAGGCGCTGGACGGTCACGGCGCGGTCCCCGCGCTCGTACGAACCGACCACCACGGCCTTCCACCGGCCCTGGGACTTCTCCTCGACACCGTGGAGGGAGAGGCCCTGCTGGGTGCGGATGGCGCGGAGCTTGGCCCCGAGCTGTTTGGCGTATTCGCTGGACATAACGCTCCCGGACGTAACTACGGGCGGCTCCGCCGCGCGGTCTGGTAACTCACTGTGAGGTTACGCAGCGTTACTTGGCTGCGTCAAGCCGAATGCCGTCCAACGCCCTCCGACGAGGGCCGCGGCCCGGGCCCGGTGCGGCCCGCCGCCGATACCCCTGGTACCGTGGACGGCGTTACAACAGACGTCCTTTAAGGTCCGTCCCGTGAGGCGGAGAAGGAGGTCCTTTTCCATGGACGCTCAGGCTGCTCAGAACGTCGATGCCCCCAGCGCCTCCGGCGCCCCCGGCATCGAGGCGATGCGCCCCGTGCTCGAGGCACAGGACATCGCGCGGGTCCTCACCCGCATCGCCCACGAGATCGTCGAACGCGCCAAGGGCGCCGACGACGTGGTGCTCCTCGGCATTCCCACCCGCGGTGTGTTCCTCGCCCGCCGGCTGGCCGCCAAGCTCGAAGAGATCACGGGCACGAAGATCCCGGTCGGCTCCCTCGACATCACCATGTACCGCGACGACCTGCGGATGAAGCCGGCCCGTGCCATCGGCCGCACCGAGATCCCGGGCGACGACATCGACGGCCGCCTCGTCGTCCTCGTCGACGACGTCCTCTTCTCCGGCCGCACCATCCGCGCCGCCCTCGACGCCCTCGGCGACATCGGCCGCCCCCGCGCCGTGCAGCTCGCCGTCCTCGTCGACCGCGGCCACCGCGAACTGCCGATCCGCGCCGACTACGTCGGCAAGAACCTCCCCACGTCGCTGCGGGAGATCGTCAAGGTCCAGCTCCAGGAGGAGGACGGCCGTGACGCCGTGCTGCTCGGCCAGCGGACCGCCACGGCAGCAGGGCTGTAGCCCGTACGAGTGCGGGGCCCCCGGGATGCCGGGGCCCGCGCGCACGCCTGCCTGCCCACAGTCGGCACGCCCGCCGCTGAAGACCTCCACGACCTACGGAGCACCCAGATGAAGCGCCACCTCATCTCGGCCGCCGACCTCACGCGCGACGACGCCGTCCTCATCCTCGACACCGCCGAGGAGATGGCCCGGGTCGCCGACCGGCCGATAAAGAAGCTGCCCACCCTGCGCGGACGCACGATCTGCAACCTCTTCTTCGAGGACTCCACCCGCACCCGGATCTCCTTCGAGGCCGCCGAGAAGCGCCTGTCCGCCGACGTCATCAACTTCGCGGCCAAGGGCTCCTCGGTTTCCAAGGGCGAATCCCTCAAGGACACCGCCCAGACCCTGGAGGCGATGGGCGTCGACGCCGTCGTCATCCGCCACAGCGCCTCCGGCGCCCCCTACCGGCTCGCCAACTCCGGCTGGATCGACGCCCCCGTCATCAACGCCGGCGACGGCACCCACCAGCACCCCACCCAGGCCCTGCTGGACGCCTTCACCATGCGCCGCCGCCTCGTCGGCCGCGACGCCGGCCTCGGCAAGGACCTCGCCGGCCGTCGCATCACCCTCGTCGGCGACGTCCTGCACAGCCGCGTCGCCCGCTCCAACGTCGACCTGCTGCACACCCTCGGCGCCGAGGTCACCCTCGTGGCCCCGCCCACCCTGGTCCCCGTCGGCGTCGAAACCTGGCCCTGCGAGGTCTCGTACAGCCTCGACGAGGTGCTGCCCAAGTCCGACGCCGTCATGATGCTGCGTGTGCAGCGTGAACGGATGAACGCCGCGTTCTTCCCCACCGAGCGCGAGTACTCCCGCCGCTACGGGCTGGACGCCGCACGGATGGCGAAGATGCCCGAGCACGCCATCGTGATGCACCCCGGCCCGATGGTGCGCGGCATGGAGATCACCGCCGAGGTCGCCGACTCCGACCGCTGCACGGTCGTCGAGCAGGTCGCCAACGGCGTCTCCATCCGGATGGCCGTCCTGTACCTGCTGCTCGGCGGCTCCGAGCCCGCCGTCACCACCACCAGCCCCGCCGCCCGCACCGCCGAGGAGAACAAGTAACCATGAGCAAGATCCTTATCCGCGGTGCCAAGGTCCTCGGCGGCGAGGCCCAGGACGTCCTGATCGACGGCGAGACCATCGCCGAGGTCGGGGGGAACCTCTCCGCCGACGGCGCCACCGTCATCGAGGCCGCCGGCCAGGTCCTCCTCCCCGGCCTCGTCGACCTCCACACCCACCTGCGCGAGCCCGGCCGCGAGGACTCCGAGACCGTCCTGACCGGCACCCGCGCCGCGGCCTCCGGCGGCTACACCGCCGTCTTCGCCATGGCGAACACCTTCCCCGTCGCCGACACCGCCGGCGTCGTCGAGCAGGTCTACCGCCTCGGCCAGGAGGCCGGCTACTGCGACGTGCAGCCCATCGGCGCCGTCACCGTGGGCCTGGAGGGCAAGAAGCTCTCCGAGCTCGGCGCCATGCACGAGTCCGCCGCCCGCGTCACCGTCTTCTCCGACGACGGCAAGTGCGTCGACGACGCCGTGATCATGCGCCGCGCCCTGGAGTATGTGAAGGCCTTCGGCGGCGTCATCGCCCAGCACGCGCAGGAGCCCCGCCTGACCGAGGGCGCCCAGATGAACGAGGGCATCGTCTCCGCCGAGCTGGGCCTCGGCGGCTGGCCCGCCGTCGCCGAGGAGTCGATCATCGCCCGCGACGTCCTCCTCGCCGAGCACGTCGGCTCCCGCGTCCACATCTGCCACCTCTCCACCGCCGGCAGCGTCGAGATCGTCCGCTGGGCCAAGTCCCGCGGCATCGACGTCACCGCCGAGGTCACCCCGCACCACCTCCTCCTCACCGACGAGCTGGTCCGCTCCTACAACCCCGTCTACAAGGTCAACCCGCCGCTGCGCACCGAGCGCGACGTGCTGGCCCTGCGCGAGGCGCTCGCCGACGGCACGATCGACATCGTCGCCACCGACCACGCCCCGCACCCGCACGAGGACAAGGACTGCGAGTGGGCCGCCGCCGCCATGGGCATGGTGGGCCTGGAGACGGCGCTCTCCGTCGTGCAGCAGACCATGGTCGAGACCGGCCTGCTGGACTGGGCGGGCGTCGCCGAGCGCATGTCCTTCGCCCCGGCCCGCATCGGCGGCCTGTCCCACCTCCACGGACGCCCCGTCTCGGCTGGTGAACCCGCGAACCTGACCCTGGTCGATACCTCGTACCGTGGTGTCGTGGACCCCGCACACTTCGCCTCCCGCAGCCGCAACACGCCCTACGAGGGCCGCGAGCTGCCGGGTCGCGTCACTCACACCTTCCTGCGGGGCCGTACAACGGTCGTGGACGGGAAGCTGGCGTGACACCTGCAGTAATCCAACTGGCCGCCGAGGCCGCCGAACGCAAGTCGGCGGAGGTGACGGACTGGGGCGCCCGCATCGCGTGGGTGGTCGGTCTGCTCGTCTTCATCGCCTTCGTCTATTGGCTGATGCGGCAGGGCTGGAAATGGCGAGGGGCCCTGCAGAGCGGTCTGCCCGAGCTCCCCGCCGCCCCCGGCGGCCTGCCCGAGCACCGGCTCGCCCTCACCGGCCGGTACCACGGGTCGACGACCGCCGGGCAGTGGCTCGACCGGATCGTCGCCCACGGCCTGGGCGTACGCAGCCGGGTCGAGCTCACGCTCACCGAAGCGGGCCTGGAAGTGGTCCGTCCGGGTGCCAACGACTTCTTCGTACCGGCCGCGCAACTGCGCGGCGCCCGCCTCGACAAGGGAATCGCGGGCAAGGTACTCACCGAGGGCGGTCTGCTCGTCGTCACCTGGGCGCACGGCGACACGCTGATCGACTCCGGATTCCGCTCCGACCGGGCGGCCGAGCACGCCGCCTGGGTCGAGGGCATCACCACTCTCGTAACACAGCATTCATCCATCACGACGGAAGGCGCCGAACGATGACGACCTCCACCAGGGGAGCAGCCAAAGCTCCCGCCGTACTCGTCCTGGAGGACGGTCGGATCTTCCGCGGCCGCGCCTACGGCGCAGTGGGGGAGACCTTCGGCGAAGCCGTGTTCTCCACCGGCATGACCGGCTACCAGGAGACCCTCACCGACCCGTCCTACCACCGGCAGGTCGTCGTGATGACCGCCCCGCACGTGGGCAACACCGGTGTCAACGACGAGGACCCCGAGTCCTCCCGCATCTGGGTGTCCGGCTACGTCGTCCGCGACCCCGCCCGCATCCCCTCCAACTGGCGCGCCAAGCGCTCGCTGGACGAGGAGCTCGCCGCGCAGGGCGTCGTCGGCATCAGCGGCATCGACACCCGCGCCCTGACCCGCCACCTGCGCGAGCGGGGCGCCATGCGCGTCGGCATCTTCTCCGGCGAGGCCTTCGAGGGCGTCCGCGACGAGGCCCTGCTGGCCCGCGTCCAGGAATCCCCCCAGATGAAGGGCGCCAACCTCTCCGCCGAGGTCGCCACCAAGGAGGCGTACGTCGTCCCCGCGATCGGCGAGAAGCGCTTCACCGTCGCCGCCGTCGACCTCGGCATCAAGGGCATGACCCCGCACCGCATGGCCGAGCGCGGCATCGAGGTGCACGTCCTGCCCGCGACCGCCACCGCCGAGGACATCTACGCGGTCTCCCCGGACGGCGTGTTCTTCTCCAACGGCCCCGGCGACCCGGCCACCGCCGACCACGCGGTCTCCGTCATGCAGGGCGTCCTGGAGCGCAAGACCCCGCTGTTCGGCATCTGCTTCGGCAACCAGATCCTCGGCCGCGCCCTCGGCTTCGGCACGTACAAGCTGAAGTACGGCCACCGCGGCATCAACCAGCCGGTCCAGGACCGCACCACCGGCAAGGTCGAGGTCACCGCGCACAACCACGGCTTCGCCGTCGACGCGCCCCTCGACAGGGTCTCGGAGACCCCCTACGGCCGCGCCGAGGTCTCCCACGTCTGCCTCAACGACGACGTGGTGGAGGGCCTCCAGCTGCTCGACCAGCCGGCCTTCAGCGTCCAGTACCACCCCGAGGCGGCCGCGGGCCCGCACGACGCCGCGTACCTCTTCGACCGCTTCGTTTCTCTGATGGAGGCCGAGCGTGCCTAAGCGCACCGATATCCAGTCCGTCCTGGTCATCGGCTCCGGCCCGATCGTCATCGGCCAGGCCGCCGAGTTCGACTACTCCGGCACCCAGGCCTGCCGCATCCTCAAGGCCGAGGGCCTGCGGGTCATCCTGGTGAACTCCAACCCCGCGACGATCATGACCGACCCGGAGATCGCCGACGCCACGTACGTCGAGCCGATCACCCCCGAGTTCGTCGAGAAGATCATCGCCAAGGAGCGTCCCGACGCCCTCCTGCCCACCCTCGGGGGCCAGACGGCCCTGAACACCGCCATCTCCATGCACGAGCAGGGCGTGCTGGAGAAGTACAACGTCGAGCTCATCGGCGCCAACGTCGAGGCCATCAACAAGGGCGAGGACCGCGACCTCTTCAAGGAGGTCGTCGAGGAGGTCCGCCGCAAGACCGGCCACGGCGAGTCCGCCCGCTCGGTCATCTGCCACACCATGGACGACGTCATCAAGGGCGTCGAGACCCTCGGCGGCTACCCCGTCGTCGTCCGCCCCTCCTTCACCATGGGCGGCGCCGGCTCCGGCTTCGCCCACGACGAGGAGGAGCTGCGCCGCATCGCCGGCCAGGGCCTGACGCTCTCCCCGACCACCGAGGTGCTCCTGGAGGAGTCCATCCTCGGCTGGAAGGAGTACGAGCTCGAGCTGATGCGCGACAAGGCCGACAACGTCGTGGTCGTCTGCTCCATCGAGAACTTCGACCCGATGGGCGTCCACACGGGCGACTCGATCACCGTCGCGCCGGCGATGACGCTGACCGACCGCGAGTACCAGCGCCTGCGCGACATCGGCATCGCGATCATCCGCGAGGTCGGCGTCGACACCGGCGGCTGCAACATCCAGTTCGCGGTCAACCCGGACGACGGCCGCATCATCGTCATCGAGATGAACCCGCGCGTCTCGCGGTCCTCGGCGCTCGCCTCCAAGGCCACCGGCTTCCCGATCGCCAAGATCGCCGCGAAGCTGGCCGTCGGCTACACGCTCGACGAGATCCCCAACGACATCACCGAGAAGACCCCGGCCTCCTTCGAGCCGACCCTCGACTACGTCGTCGTCAAGGCCCCGCGCTTCGCCTTCGAGAAGTTCCCGGCCGCCGACGCCACCCTCACCACCACCATGAAGTCGGTCGGCGAGGCCATGGCCATCGGCCGCAACTTCACCGAGGCCCTGCAGAAGGCCCTGCGCTCCCTGGAGAAGAAGGGCTCCCAGTTCGCCTTCACCGGCGAGCCGGGCGACAAGGACGAGCTGCTGCTCACCGCGGTCCGCCCGACCGACGGCCGCATCAACACCGTCATGCAGGCCATCCGCGCCGGCGCCACCCAGGAGGAGGTGTTCGAGGCCACCAAGATCGACCCGTGGTTCGTCGACCAGCTCTTCCTGATCAAGGAGCTCGCCGACGAGCTCGCCGCCGCCGAGAAGCTCGACCCCGAGCTGCTCGCCGAGGCCAAGCGCCACGGCTTCTCCGACGCCCAGATCGCCGAGATCCGCGGCCTGCGCGAGGACGTCGTCCGCGAGGTCCGCCACGCCCTCGGCGTCCGCCCGGTCTACAAGACGGTCGACACCTGCGCCGCCGAGTTCGCCGCGAAGACCCCGTACTTCTACTCCTCCTACGACGAGGAGTCCGAGGTCGCCCCCCGCGAGAAGCCCGCGGTGATCATCCTGGGCTCCGGCCCGAACCGCATCGGCCAGGGCATCGAGTTCGACTACTCCTGCGTCCACGCCTCCTTCGCCCTGAGCGACGCCGGCTACGAGACCGTGATGGTCAACTGCAACCCGGAGACCGTCTCCACCGACTACGACACCTCCGACCGCCTGTACTTCGAGCCCCTCACGCTCGAGGACGTGCTGGAGATCGTCCACGCCGAGTCCCTCGCGGGCCCGATCGCGGGCGTCGTCGTCCAACTCGGCGGCCAGACCCCGCTGGGCCTCGCCCAGGCGCTCAAGGACAACGGCGTGCCCGTCGTCGGCACCTCCCCTGAGGCCATCCACGCCGCCGAGGACCGCGGCGCCTTCGGCCAGGTGCTGGCCGAGGCCGGCCTGCCCGCCCCCAAGCACGGCACCGCCACCACGTTCGCGGGCGCGAAGGCCATCGCCGACGAGATCGGCTACCCGGTCCTGGTCCGCCCGTCCTACGTGCTCGGCGGCCGCGGCATGGAGATCGTCTACGACGAGGCGCGCCTGGAGGCGTACATCGCCGAGTCCACCGAGATCTCCCCGACCCGCCCCGTGCTGGTCGACCGCTTCCTCGACGACGCGATCGAGATCGACGTCGACGCCCTCTACGACGGCACCGAGCTCTACCTCGGCGGCGTCATGGAGCACATCGAGGAGGCCGGCATCCACTCCGGCGACTCCGCCTGCGCCCTGCCCCCGATCACCCTCGGCGGCTTCGACATCAAGCGCCTGCGCGCCTCCACCGAGGCCATCGCCAAGGGCGTCGGCGTCCGCGGCCTGATCAACATCCAGTTCGCGATGGCCGGCGACATCCTGTACGTCCTCGAGGCCAACCCGCGCGCCTCCCGCACCGTCCCCTTCACCTCGAAGGCGACCGCGGTCCCGCTCGCGAAGGCCGCCGCCCGCATCTCGCTCGGCGCCACCATCGCCGAGCTGCGCGCCGAGGGCATGCTGCCGAAGACCGGCGACGGCGGCACCCTGCCGCTGGACGCGCCGATCTCCGTCAAGGAGGCCGTCATGCCGTGGTCGCGCTTCCGCGACATCCACGGCCGCGGCGTGGACACCGTCCTGGGCCCGGAGATGCGCTCCACCGGCGAGGTCATGGGCATCGACTCGGTCTTCGGCACGGCATACGCCAAGTCGCAGGCCGGCGCCTACGGCCCGCTGCCCACCAAGGGCCGCGCGTTCATCTCCGTCGCCAACCGCGACAAGCGCTCGATGATCTTCCCGGCCCGCGAGCTCGTCGCCCACGGCTTCGAGCTGCTCGCCACCTCCGGCACCGCCGAGGTGCTGCGCCGCAACGGCATCAACGCCACCGTCGTGCGCAAGCTCAGCGAGGGCGAGGGCCCGAACGGCGAGAAGACCATCGTCCAGCTGATCCACGACGGCCAGGTCGACCTGATCGTCAACACCCCGTACGGCACCGGCGGCCGCCTCGACGGCTACGAGATCCGTACCGCGGCGGTGGCCCGCAGCGTGCCGTGCCTGACCACGGTCCAGGCGCTCGCCGCGGCCGTCCAGGGCATCGAGGCGCTCGGCCACGGCGACGTGGGCGTCCGCTCGCTCCAGGAGCACGCGGAGCACCTGACCGCGGCCCGCGACTAGCAGTCCGTACGAGGAGGGGGACACCACGAGCGCAAGCGCGCGGCGGTGTCCCCCTCTTCATGAGCGCACGAGGGACATTTCGGACGATGTACAAGCTCTTCTTCAACCTGGTCTTCAAGCGGATGGACCCCGAGCAGGCCCACTACCTGGCCTTCCGCTGGATCCGCCTCGCCGCCCGCACGCCCGTGCTGCGCACCTTCGCCGCGGCCGCCCTGGCCCCGCGGTACGAGGAACTGCGCACCGAGGCCCTCGGCCTGCGCATGCACGGCCCCTTCGGCCTCGCCGCGGGCTTCGACAAGAACGCCGTCGCCATCGACGGCATGTCCATGCTCGGCTTCGACCACGTCGAGATCGGCACCGTCACCGCCCAGGCCCAGCCCGGCAACCCCAAGAAGCGCCTCTTCCGGCTCGTCCCGGACCGCGCGCTGATCAACCGGATGGGCTTCAACAACGAGGGCTCGGCGGCCGTCGCCCAGCGCCTCGCCACCCGCCGCCCGGTCTTCAGGACCGTCGTCGGCGTCAACATCGGCAAGACCAAGGTCGTGCCCGAGGCGGAGGCCGTCGGCGACTACGTCACCTCCACCGAGCGCCTGGCCCGCCACGCCGACTACCTCGTCGTGAACGTCTCCTCGCCGAACACGCCCGGCCTGCGCAACCTCCAGGCCACCGAGTCGCTGCGCCCGCTGCTCACCGCCGTGCGCGAGGCCGCGGACCGCACGGTCACCGACCGCCGCGTCCCGCTCCTGGTGAAGATCGCCCCCGACCTCGCCGACGAGGACGTCGACGCCGTCGCCGACCTCGCCCTGGAGCTCGGCCTCGACGGCATCATCGCCACCAACACCACCATCGCCCGCGAGGGCCTGGGCCTGAAGTCCGAGCCCGCCCTCGTCAAGGAGACCGGCGGCCTGTCCGGCGCCCCCGTCAAGCAGCGCTCCCTGGAGGTCCTGCGCCGCCTGTACGCCCGTGTGGGCGACCGCCTGGTCCTCGTGGGCGTCGGGGGCATCGAGAACGCCGAGGACGCCTGGCAGCGCATCCTGGCGGGCGCCACCCTCATCCAGGGCTACAGCGCCTTCATCTACGAGGGCCCCTTCTACGCCCGCGCGATCCACAAGGGCCTGGCCGCCCGCCTGGCCGCCAGCCCGTACGCCACCCTCGCCGAGGCCGTCGGCGCCGAGACCCGAAAGGCCGCCGCCCAGTGACTCCCTCCTTCGGTACCCGCCTGCGCTCCGCCATGGACGAGCGGGGCCCCCTGTGCGTCGGCATCGACCCGCACGCCGCCCTGCTGGCCTCCTGGGGCCTGAGCGACGACATCGCCGGCCTGGAGGCGTTCTCCCGCACCGTGGTCGAGGCGCTGGCGGACTCCGTGGCCGTCTTCAAGCCGCAGGCCGCCTTCTTCGAGCGGTTCGGCTCGCGGGGCCTGGCGGTGCTGGAGCGGACCGTGGCCGACGCCCGGGCCGCGGGCACCCTGGTGGTCATGGACGCCAAGCGCGGGGACATCGGCTCGACGATGGCCGCGTACGCCGAGGCATTCCTCCGCAAGGACTCGCCGCTCTTCTCGGACGCGCTGACCGTCACCCCGTACCTGGGCTACGGCTCGCTGAAGCCGGCCGTGGACCTGGCCCGCGAGTCCGGCGCCGGGCTCTTCGTGCTGGCCCTGACCTCCAACCCGGAGGGCGCCGAGGTGCAGCGGGCGGTCCGCGAGGACGGCCTCACGATCGGCGCGACCATGCTGAAGCACCTGGCCGAGGAGAACGCCGGGGTGGAGCCCATGGGCTCCTTCGGCGCGGTCGTCGGCGCCACCCTGGGCGACCTGTCCTCCTTCGACCTGGACATCAACGGCCCGCTGCTCGCCCCCGGCATCGGCGCCCAGGGCGCCACCGCCGCCGACCTCCCGCGGGTCTTCGGCGCGGCGGTGCGCAACGTCGTCCCGAACGTCTCGCGGGGCGTCCTCAAGCACGGACCGGACGCCGCCGCCCTGCGGGACTCGGCCGCCCGGTTCGCCGAGGAGATCCGCGAGGCCGTCTCCGCCTGAGCGGGCCGCACCTCGGGCAGGTCGTCGGGTGCTCGTCGGGTGATCGTCGTACGGTCTGACGAAAATCGAACGTCTTTCACCGGACAAAACCAGGGTGGTTTGTCCGTGATGTACGGTTCAGTGGAGGCTGACCAGGACTTTTCGTCCGTTCTCGCTGACTGGAGCGGCCTTGGCCGCTAGTCTCCGACCAGAGTGAACGAGCAGCGAACGAGTTCCACCGCTGTTCGGGCATTCGCCTGGTGTGGCGCCCTAGGGTTCCCCACCGGTCCGTATCCGACAGTTCGACATCCGAGGTGACGTAGGCGTGGCTCTTCCGCCCCTTACCCCTGAACAGCGCGCAGCCGCGCTCGAAAAGGCCGCCGCGGCTCGCCGGGAGCGGGCCGAGGTGAAGAATCGACTCAAGCACTCCGGCGCCTCCCTGCAGGAGGTCATCAAGACGGGCCAGGAGAACGACGTCATCGGCAAGATGAAGGTCTCCGCCCTGCTGGAGTCCCTGCCGGGCGTGGGCAAGGTCCGCGCCAAGCAGATCATGGAGCGCCTCGGCATCTCCGAGTCCCGGCGTGTTCGAGGTCTCGGCTCCAACCAGATCGCCTCCCTGGAGCGTGAGTTCGGCACCCCTGCCGGCTGACGCGTCGCCCGGAGTTCCTCCGGCGTTCTCAGGCAGTCCCGAGAACCTGGATAATCGCTCTATGGCAGCAGAGGTTCGTCCGCGGCTGACCGTGCTCTCCGGCCCTTCGGGGGTCGGCAAGAGCACGGTCGTCGCGCATATGCGCAAGGTCCACCCCGAGGTGTGGCTCTCGGTGTCGGCCACCACCCGCAAGCCGCGGCCCGGTGAGCGACACGGAGTCCACTACTTCTTCGTCAACGACGACGAGTTCGACAAGCTGATCGCCAACGGCGAGCTGCTGGAGTGGGCCGAATTCGCGGGCAACCGCTACGGCACCCCGCGCGGCGCGGTGTCGGAGCGCCTGGAGAACGGCGAACCCGTCCTCCTGGAGATCGACCTCCAGGGCGCCCGGCTCGTCCGCGAGTCGATGCCCGAGGCACAGCTGGTCTTCCTGGCCCCGCCGAGCTGGGAGGAGCTGGTCCGCCGGCTCACCGGCCGCGGCACCGAGTCCGCCGAGGTCATCGAGCGCCGGCTGGCCACCGCCAAGATCGAGCTCGCCGCCGAGTCCGAGTTCGACACCACCCTGGTCAACACCTCCGTCGAGGACGTGGCACGTGAGCTGCTAGCCTTGATGGACGTTGTGTGACCGTTGATCGGTTGACATATGCACAACCGGTCGATGTCTGATCTTTCATCCATCTTCGGAAGGTAGAGCGTGTCCTCTTCCATCACTGCGCCCGAGGGCATCATCAACCCGCCGATCGACGAGCTGCTCGAGGCCACGGACTCGAAGTACAGCCTCGTGATCTACGCGGCCAAGCGCGCGCGTCAGATCAACGCGTACTACTCGCAGCTCGGTGAGGGCCTGCTCGAGTACGTCGGCCCGCTGGTGGACACCCACGTCCACGAGAAGCCGCTTTCGATCGCGCTGCGCGAGATCAACGCGGGCCTGCTGACCTCCGAGGCCATCGAGGCCCCGGCCCAGTAAGGCACCGAGAAAAATCCTTGCACCACAGGCCCGGCAGCACACCTGCCGGGCCTGTGGTGTGTCATAGGTGTGACACCCGTGGGTGTCCCCGCAGGTGTGGCACCAGGTGTGCCATCGGGATGTGTCGCGAGAAGGGCGTGTGTGGTGCGCAATCCGAAGGTCGTGCTCGGGGTCAGCGGTGGGATCGCCGCGTACAAGGCGTGCGAGCTGCTGCGACGGCTGACCGAGTCCGGACACGACGTGCGCGTGGTGCCCACCGCGTCCGCCCTGAACTTCGTCGGCGAGGCCACCTGGGCCGCCCTCTCCGGGAACCCGGCCGGCACCGAGGTCTGGGAGAGCGTCCACGAGGTCCCGCACGTGCGCATCGGGCAGGGCGCCGACCTCGTCGTCGTCGCCCCGGCCACCGCCGACATGCTGGCCAAGGCCGCCCACGGGCTCGCCGACGACCTCCTGACGAACACGTTGCTCACCGCGCGCTGTCCCGTCGTCTTCGCCCCCGCCATGCACACCGAGATGTGGGAGCACCCCGCCACCCAGGAGAACGTGGCCACGCTGCGCCGCCGCGGCGCCGTCGTCATCGAGCCCGCCGTCGGCCGGCTCACCGGCAAGGACACCGGCAAGGGGCGCCTGCCCGACCCCGAGGAGATCTACGAGGTCTGCCGCCGGGTCCTGGCGCGCGGCGCAGCCGAGGCCGACCTGACCGGGCGGCACGTGGTGATCAGCGCGGGCGGCACCCGCGAACCGCTCGACCCGGTCCGCTTCCTCGGCAACCGCTCCTCCGGCAAGCAGGGCTACGCGCTCGCCCGCACCGCCGTCGCCCGCGGTGCCCGGGTCACCCTCGTCGCGGCCAACACGGCCCTGGCCGACCCGGCCGGGGTGGACGTCGTGCGCGTCGGGACGGCCGTCCAGCTGCGCGAGGCCGTCCTCAAGGCCGCCGCGGACGCCGACGCCGTCGTCATGGCCGCGGCCGTCGCCGACTTCCGGCCGGCCGAGTACGCCTCCGGCAAGATCAAGAAGCAGGACGGGCAGGACCCCGCCCCCGTCGCGCTGGTCCGCAACCCCGACGTCCTCGCCGAGGTGTCCGCCGACCGGGCCCGCGAGGGCCAGGTCGTGGTGGGCTTCGCCGCCGAGACCGACGACGTCCTCGCCAACGGTCGCGCCAAGCTCCGGCGCAAGCGATGTGATCTTCTCGTCGTCAACGAGGTCGGCGAATCCAAGACCTTCGGATCCGAGGAGAACGAAGCGGTGATCATGGGCTCCGACGGGGCAGAGGTCGCGGTGCCCTATGGTCCGAAGGAAGCCTTGGCGGACGTGATTTGGGACCAGGTGGCCGCGCGCCTCGCGCCGCGACGCGCGTGACCCACGGCCCTTCTCGAACCCGATTCCATGAGCCAGAATGGAGTGCCGCAGGTCACAGGGCTCCCAGAACGCGAGACGGGTGGTCCGCCGAACGGTGGCGACCGATAAACTGCATTCGGAACATGTCCGGGCGCAGCCCCCGGTATTGTTCCGCCAAATGATCAGCCAGCAGCCGCTGCAACCCCAGGGAGCGATGTGTCCCGCCGCCTGTTCACCTCGGAGTCCGTCACCGAGGGCCACCCCGACAAGATCGCTGACCAGATCAGCGACACGATCCTCGACGCACTCCTCACCGAGGACCCGACCTCGCGTGTGGCCGTGGAGACGCTCATCACCACCGGTCTCGTGCACATCGCCGGCGAGGTGACGACGAAGGCGTACGCGCCGATCGCGCAGCTCGTCCGCGACAAGATCCTCGAGATCGGCTACGACTCCTCGAAGAAGGGCTTCGACGGCGCCTCCTGCGGCGTCTCGGTGTCCATCGGCGCGCAGTCCCCGGACATCGCGCAGGGCGTCGACACCGCGTACGAGAAGCGCGTCGAGGGCGACGAGGACGAGCTCGACAAGCAGGGCGCCGGCGACCAGGGCCTGATGTTCGGCTACGCGTGCGACGAGACCCCCGAGCTCATGCCGCTCCCGATCCACCTCGCGCACCGGCTCTCCCGCCGCCTGTCCGAGGTCCGCAAGAACGGGACCATCCCGTACCTGCGCCCCGACGGCAAGACCCAGGTCACCATCGAGTACGACGGCGACAAGGCCGTCCGCCTCGACACGGTCGTCGTCTCCTCGCAGCACGCGTCCGACATCGACCTGGACTCGCTGCTCGCGCCCGACATCCGCGAGTTCGTCGTCGAGCACGTGCTGAAGGAGCTCGTCGAGGACGGCATCAAGCTGGACACCGACGGCTACCGCCTGCTGGTCAACCCGACCGGCCGCTTCGAGATCGGCGGCCCCATGGGCGACGCCGGCCTCACCGGCCGCAAGATCATCATCGACACCTACGGCGGCATGGCCCGCCACGGCGGCGGCGCCTTCTCCGGCAAGGACCCGTCGAAGGTCGACCGCTCCGCCGCCTACGCGATGCGCTGGGTCGCCAAGAACGTGGTCGCCGCCGGCCTGGCCTCGCGCTGCGAGGTCCAGGTCGCGTACGCCATCGGCAAGGCCGAACCGGTCGGTCTGTTCGTGGAGACCTTCGGCACCGCCAAGGTCGAGGTGAGCAAGATCGAGGACGCCATCGCCCAGGTCTTCGACCTGCGCCCGGCTGCGATCATCCGCGACCTCGACCTGCTGCGCCCGATCTACGCCCAGACCGCCGCGTACGGCCACTTCGGCCGCGAGCTGCCGGACTTCACCTGGGAGCGCACGGACCGCGTGGACGCCCTCCGCGTGGCCGCGGGCCTGTAAGCCCCCCCGCCGCTTGCCCGAAGGGCCCCGGACCACTGGCGGTTTCTAGGGGTCGTCGCAACACGTGGTCGGTTTGATCAGGCCGCGAGGAGTTTATGCAGGCGCTCGGCTGGGGTCTCCCAGCCGAGCGTTTTGCGTGGGCGGCCGTTGAGTTCGGCGGCGACGGCATCGAGGTGCTCGCGGCTGTGGACCGAGAGGTCGGTTCCTTTGGGGAAGTACTGCCGCAGCAGGCCGTTGGTGTTCTCGTTCGAGCCGCGCTGCCAGGGGCTGCCCGGATCGCAGAAGTAGACCGGAACGTCGGTGGCGATGGTGAAGGAGCGGTGTTCGGCCATCTCGCTGCCTTGGTCCCAGGTCAGAGACCGCTTCAGGTGGGCGGGCAGCCGCCGCACCGTTTCCTGGAGGGCGTCGCGGACCTGCTCGGCGCCGCGGCCGTTCGGCAGGTGCAGGAGCATGACGTAGCGGGTGGCGCGTTCGACGAGTGTGCCGATCGCGGAGCCGTTCTCTTTGCCGATGATCAGGTCGCCTTCCCAGTGGCCGGGCACGGCCCGGTCTTCCGCCTCGGCCGGGCGGTCGCTGATCATGACCATCGGCTCGGTGAAACGGGGCTGGCGGCAGTTGGCCTGGCGCTGCGGCTTGCGGCGGGCGCGTCCGCTGCGCAGGGCGCCGGCGAGTTCCCTGCGTAGTTCGCCGCGTCCTTGGACGTAGAGGGCCTGGTAGACGGTTTCGTGGACCACGTGCATCTCCGGCCGCTGAGGGAACTGTGCACGCAGAGCGTGGCAGATCTGCTCCGGGCTCCATCGTTTGTCCAGGGCGCCCTGGATCGCGGCCCGCAGTTCGGGGTTCTGCCCGATCTTCCCGGGCTTGGGGCGGGGTCGGCGGGCGTCTGCACGGGCCTGGGCCGCGTGAGGGCGGTAGGCCCCGCTCCCGGGGTGCCGGTTGCGGCGGACCTCGCGGCTGATGGTGGACGGGCTGCGGCCCAGTTCCGCCGCTATCGCACGGATGGTGGCCTTCTCCCGCAGCCGCTCGGCGATGTGGATCCGATCGGCCTCGCACAGGTACCGCGAGGACGCGGAAGGCGGCTCCACCGCGTTGAGCGGTGGAGCCGCCTTCTTGCTGCCGGACGGGTTGCGTCCGTAGCGCCAGCGTTTCCCGGTCCGCCGGTTGATCCCGACGATCCGGCACGCTTCCGTGTTGCTCACGCCCTGCTCCATGAGCCGGGAGTATGCCTCCCGCTCACGGGTGAGCCTCTTACGTCCCTGCGGCTGCCGGTCCTCACGGATCTCGAAGTCCATGCCATCCCTTGAGCTGGGGTGTTGCAACGACTCCTAGAACCCAGGACTGGTCCGGGGCCCTTCGGCGTTCCCGGTCCGCCCCGGCCCGGGCCTGGTCGGGCCCGGCGTTCCCGGTCCGGCCTGGGCCGGGCCAGGCCCGCCCCGGCGTTCCGCCCGCCTTGTCCTGGGCTTGGTCGGCCCGGCGTTCCCGGTCCGGCCTGGGCCGGGCCCGGTCGGGCCTGGCCGACCCCGGTCCAGGCTCTGCCTGATGCCGGTCTGGTCTGGTCCGGGGCTCTGCCTGATGCCGGCCTGGCCTGGTCCGGCTCCCGTTCGATTTCAGGCCCTTGGCCCGTCCTGGCCCTGGCGGGACCGGCCCGGCCGGTTCCTCGCACGCTGGTCCCCGCTGCGCTGGTTCGGCCACCCTGGGCCGGGCTGCGCCGGTTCCGGCTGTGCTGGTCCGGCCGCATGCGGCGGCCGCTGCTTGGCGCGTGATGGCTGCGGTTCGGCTTCGGCGCCGTCCGCGGGCCGCGCGGTGCGCCGTTCCGGCTCTGTCCGCTTGCCCGCCTTGACCGGGCCGGGCCCGGGCGGTTTCGGGCCCGTGTTGGTCCGCCGCCTGTGGCGGGTGCGGGTGCGGGGTCGGGGCTGGGCCGGGTCCGGGTTCAGGCTGGTCCGGCGCCTGCTGCGGCCGCTGGTCCGGCGCGTGATGGCTGCGGCTCGACTTCGGCGCCGTCCGCGGGCTGCGCGGTGCGCCGTTCCGCTCTGTCCGCTTGCCCGCCTTGGCAGGGCCGGCCCCGGCCGGTTTCGGGCCCGTGTTGGTCCGCCGCCTGTGGCGGCTGCGGGTGTGGGTTCGGGGCTGGGCCGGGTCTGGGCTCAGGCTGGTCCGGGCGCCTGCGGTTCGGCTTCGGCGCCGTCCGGGGGCGCGCGATGTGCCGTTCCGGGTCCGCTGGCATCCCTGTCTTGGCCGGGCTGGGCCCCGGCCGGTTTCGGGCCCGTGTTGGTCCGCCGCCTGTGGCGGCTGCGGGTGCGGGTTCGGGGCTGGGCCGGGTCTGGGCTCAGGCTGGGCCGGCCGCCTGCGGCTCGGCTTCGGCGCCGTCCGCGGGCCGCGCGGTGCGCCGTTCCGGCTCTGTCCGCCTCCCCGCCCTGGCCGGGCCGGCCCCGGCCCCGGCCGGTACTGCCTCACACCAGTCCGCTGCGCCGCTTCGGCTTCGGCGCCTACGTCCTTGGCTGCGCCGGGCCGCGATCCTGGCTGCCAGGCACTCGCTTTGGGGCCGGCGCCTTCGCCAGGGTCGGGCCGATCCGGAGGAGCGGGCGGTCGGCCCGGAACCACGGCCGCCGGGCCCGCGTCCACGGGCGCGCTCGCCCCGCCCGGGCCCTGGGGGCCCGGCCGGTCCTCTCGGCCGCGGCTCGCCGGCTTTCGCGGGGCCGGGTCGGTCGCGAGGGGCCCTGGCCGCGCCGGGCCGCCCGGGCCGCCCGCGGCGGGGGAGGGCTCGGAAGCGGACTCAGGGCCCGGCGTTGTCGGTGGGCTTTGGTAAGAATGCGGTGTGAGCAGCGAGAACGAGGGCGGCAGGCGGGGCGGGGACGGGAGTCCCGGCGGACCGCCCGAGCAGCTCGCGCTCATCCGCGAAATGGTCGCCGAGGCGAAGGCCAAGGCCCCCAAGGCCAAGCCGCGCACCTGGCGGGGCGCCGCCCTCGCCCAGGACCTGCCCGTCGCCCGGGTCCTCGTCAACAAGGGCGTCCTGCACCTCGACCAGCTCTGGGACTACGCCGTCCCCGAGGAGCTCTCCGAGGCCGCGCAGCCCGGCGTCCGCGTCCGCGTCCGCTTCGGCGCCGGCTCCCACCACGTCCACGGCGGCCGCCGCGAGGGCGGCGGGCTGATCGACGGGTTCATCGTCGAGCGCCGCGCCGAGTCCGACTACACCGGAGCCCTGGCGGCCCTCGCCCACGTCGTCTCGCCCGAGGTCGTCCTCACCCCCGGCATGCTCGCCCTCGCCCGCGCCGTCGCCGACCGGTACGCCGGCAGCCTCGCCGACGTGCTCCAGCTGGCCCTGCCCCCGCGCAACGCCCGCGCCGAGGCCAAGCCCTCCCCGGCCCCCCTGCCCCCGCCCGCCGCGCCCGACCCGGCCGGCTGGGCCCGGTACGCCGCCGGCCCCGCCTTCCTGCGCGCCCTCGCCACCGGCGGGATCCCGCGCGCCGTGTGGACCGCCCTGCCCGGCCCCGGCTGGGCCGACGAGCTGGCCCGCGCCATGGCCGCCACCCTCGCCTCCGGCCGCGGCGCGCTCGCCGTCCTGCCCGACGGGCGGACCGCCGCCCGCGTGGACGCCGCCCTCACCGCCCTGATCGGCGAGGGCCGGCACGCCCTGCTCACCGCCGAGTCCGGCCCCGAGAAGCGCTACCGCCAGTGGCTCGCAGTCCACCGCGGCTCCGTGCGCGCCGTCATCGGGACCCGCGCCGCCATGTTCGCGCCCGTACGCGACCTCGGGCTGGTCGCCCTGTGGGACGACGGCGACTCCAGCCACAGCGACGACCACGCCCCCTTCCCCCATGTCCGGGAGGTGCTGGAGCTGCGCGCCGTCAGCGACGGCTGCGGGTTCCTCGCCGGCAGCACCAGCTGCACCGTGGAGGCCGCCCAGCTCGTCGAATCCGGCTGGGCCCGCCCGCTCGTCGCCGACCGGGAGACGGTCCGGGCCTGCGCCCCGCGCATCCGCACCGTCGGCGACGAACTGCTGGCGCGGGACGAGGCGGCGCGGGCGGCGCGCCTCCCGAGCCTGGCCTGGGAGACCGTACGGGACGGGCTGAAGACCGGCCCGGTGCTGGTGCAGGTGCCCCGCCGCGGCTACGTGCCCCGGCTCGCCTGCGAACGCTGCCGTACCCCCGCCCGCTGCACGGCCTGCGCGGGCCCGCTGGAGGCCCCCGACGCGCGGGACCTCCAGTGCGGGTGGTGCGGGCGGCCGGAGCCCGCCTGGCACTGCGAGGAGTGCGGGTCGTTCCGGCTGCGCGCCCAGGTGGTCGGCGCCCGCCGGACCGCCGAGGAGCTGGGCCGGGCCTTCCCGGCCGTGCCCGTACGGACCTCGGGGCGCGACCACGTCCTGGACGAGGTGCCGGACCGGCCCGCGCTGGTGGTGTCCACCCCGGGCGCCGAACCGGTCGCCGCGGGCGCCGGGTACGCGGCGGCGCTGCTGCTGGACGGCTGGGCGATGCTGACCCGGCCCGACCTGCGGGCCGGGGAGGACGCCCTGCGCCGGTGGATCGCGGCCGCCTCGCTGGTACGGGGGGACGGGCAGGTCGTCGTGGTCGCCGAGCCGACGCTGCGGCCGGTCCAGGCGCTCGTACGGTGGGACCCGGTCGGCCACGCGGTGCGCGAGCTCGAGGAGCGGGCCCAGCTCGGCTTCCCGCCGGTGTCCCGGATGGCGGCCGTGGCCGGGCGCCGGGAGGCCGTGGAGTCCTTCCTGGCCGGTGTGCGGCTGCCGCCGGATGCGGAGGTGCTGGGCCCGGTGCCGCTGCCGGGGCGGCGCGGGGAGCCCTCGCCGGGGGAGCGGGCCCTGATCCGGGTCCCGCCGGGCAGCGGAGCCGCCCTGGCCGCGGCCCTGAAGGCGGCCCAGGCGGCTCGACTGGCCCGGGGCGTCCCGGCCTCGGAGCGGGTCCGGGTGCGGATCGACCCGCCGGACATCGGCTGAGGCGGGGCGGCCTGCTGGGCCGGGGGCCCTCGGGTGGGTCTGTGCCGGTGCCGGGCGGCCGAACGCCCCCGGCGGGGCGGCGTGGGGGGCCGCTCCCGGCGGGGGCGCGTCGGATGGCTCGGCCTCAGGGGGCTGGGCCTCGGATGGGCTCGGCCTCAGAGGGCGCGGCCTTGGATGGGCTTGGCCTCAGGGTGGCTTGCCTCGGATGGGGCCTGGCCTCTGATGGGGCTGGGGCTCGGATGGGGCTCTGCCTCGGCGTCAGCCGTACCGGCCGGCGGGGGTCGGCGTCCCGGCGGCGGGTGGCGGATCAGCCGTTGCGGGGCCCGGGGAAGGCCGCGGAGCGGGACCCGGCCCCGGCCGCCTGGGACTCCTCGCGCAGCGGCTGCGGCGGCACCGAGCGGGCCGCGGGCACCGTCGGGAGCGGGCCGATGGTGCGCGTGGTGGTCCCCTCGGCCAGCGGCTCGGACGCCTCCGCGGCCTGGGCGCGGCGGGCCCCGTACCTGCGGTGCACGGCCTGCTTGGTGACGCCGAGCGCCGAGCCGACCGCGTCCCAGGAGAAGCCGAGCGAGCGGTCGAAGTCCACGGCGGCGGTGACCAGCGTCTCGACGCTGTCCCGCAGCTCCTGGGCGAGGCGGACGGTGGGCGCGGGGGCCCGGCCGTAGACGACGAAGCCCGTGGAGGGACCGGAGCGGCGCGGGCGGTACACGTTGCCGAGCTGGGCGGTGAGCGTACGCAGAGCATCCACCTGCCGGCGAACCCGCTCGATGTCCCGCACCAGGAGGTGCAGGCTGGCCCGTGCTTGGGCGTCGTGGGTGGCGTGGTCGGCCATGAAGAAGCCTCTCGAACCGGTGCTGAAGAGCGGATCGGGCCGCAGACACCGTTCTCGTCGTACTGGTAGCGGCCCGGTTTCGGTCAATCTCTCTTGACCAACGCGCTACCCGGCGAGGAAGTCACGCACCGGGGGCGTGTCGGCATATGCGAGACGCGCGTGGGTGTACGTACGCCCCCTGAAGGGGCGGATGAGGCGAATGGGGCGGTTCGGCGGGGGAGTCGGTGGGCAATGGGTGGGGCCCCCGCGGGCACGTCGGCGGGTTGTCCGGCCGGTCGGCGGCCCGGGCGGCTCGCGTGCGTACGGGCCTCCTGCCGCTCCTGCGTACGGGCCGCCTGCCGCTCCTGCGTACGGGCCGCCTGCCGCTCCTGCGTACAGGCCGCCTGCCGCTCCTGCGTACAGGCCTCTTACCGGCCCTGCGTACCGGCTTCGTACCCGCCCCATAGACTGGTGTGCTGCTGACAGCCGAGATAGCGAGGTAGGACCCCAGTGAAGCTCGTCTTCGCAGGCACCCCCGAGGTCGCCGTGCCCGCCCTGGACGCCCTGATCGCCTCCGGGCGCCACGAGGTCGCCGCCGTCGTCACCCGGCCCGACGCCCCGGCCGGCCGCGGCCGACGGCTCGTCGCCAGCCCCGTCGCCGAGCGCGCCGAGGAGGCCGGGATCGAGGTCCTCAAGCCCGTCCGGCCGCGCGACCCGGAGTTCCAGGAGCGGCTGCGCGAGATCGCCCCCGACTGCTGCCCGGTCGTCGCCTACGGCGCGCTCATCCCGAAGAGCGCCATCGACATCCCCCGCCACGGCTGGGTCAACCTGCACTTCTCGCTGCTGCCGGCCTGGCGCGGGGCCGCCCCCGTCCAGCACTCGATCATGGCGGGCGACCAGGTCACCGGCGCCTCGACCTTCCGGATCGAGGAGGGACTCGACTCCGGACCCGTCTACGGCGTCCTGACCGAGGAGATCCGCCCCACCGACACCAGCGGCGACCTGCTCACCCGCCTCGCCTTCGCCGGGGCCGGCCTGCTCGCCGCCACCATGGACGGCATCGAGGACGGCACCCTGCGCGCCGTGGAGCAGCCCGCCGAGGGGATCTCCCTCGCGCCCAAGATCACCGTCGAGGACGCCCGCATCGACTGGACGGCGCCCGCGCTGCGCGCCGACCGCGTCGTCCGCGGCTGCACCCCGGCGCCCGGCGCCTGGACCGTCTTCCGCGGCGAGCGGCTCAAGGTGATCTCCCTGGGTCTCGTCCCCGACCGGACCGACCTGGAGCCGGGCGTGCTCGCCCCCGCCAAGAACCACGTCCACGTCGGCACCGGCTCGCACGCCGTGGAGATGCTCTGGGTGCAGCCCCAGGGCAAGAAGCCGATGCGCGCCGCCGACTGGGCCCGCGGGGTGCGCATCGCTCCGGGGGAGCGGCTGGGCGGGGCCGACGTAGGCTGAGAGCAGCCGTAGGCCGTAGTGTCATGGTTTTTTCTGCATCACCCCTTTTGTCTCGTATCTCCGGAGCACCTTTCACGTGAGCGAACAGCCCCGCCGTCGTCCCGCCGCAGCCGGCGGCAAGCAGCCCAAGCCGTACCGCCGGCCCAAGAAGGACCCGGTCCGGATGCTGGCCTTCGAGGCACTGCGGGCGGTGGACGAACGCGACGCGTACGCGAACCTCGTGCTCCCGCCGCTGCTGCGCAAGGCCCGCCAGAACGAGGACTTCCAGGCCCGCGACGCCGCGCTGGCCACCGAGCTCGTGTACGGCACGCTGCGCCGGCAGGGCACGTACGACGCCGTCATCAGCGCCTGCATCGACCGGCCGCTGCGCGAGGTGGACCCGCCGGTGCTGGACGTCCTCTCGCTCGGCGCGCACCAGCTGCTCGGGACCCGGATCCCGACGCACGCGGCGGTCTCGGCGAGCGTGGAGCTGGCCCGGGTGGTGCTGGGCGACGGGCGCGCCAAGTTCGTGAACGCCGTGCTGCGGAAGATCGCGGCGCAGGACATGGACGCCTGGCTGGAGCAGGTGGCCCCGCCGTATGAGGACGACGCCGAGGAACACCTCGCGGTCTACCACTCGCACCCCCGGTGGGTCGTCAGCGCGCTGTGGGACTCCCTCGGCGGCGGGCGGGCCGGCATCGAGGACCTGCTGGAGGCCGACAACGAGCGGCCCGAGGTCACGCTCGTCGCCCGGCCGGGGCGGTCCACGCCGCAGGAGCTGATCGAGGCGGTCGGCGAGGACGCGGCGCTGCCGGGGCGCTGGTCGCCGTACGCCGTCCGGATGGCCGAGGGCGGCGAGCCGGGTGCGCTGGAGGCGGTGCGCGAGGGGCGCGCCGGCGTCCAGGACGAGGGCAGCCAGCTCGTGGCGATGGCCCTGGCGGCGGCCCCCGTCGAGGGCCGCGACGAGCGCTGGCTCGACGGCTGCGCGGGACCGGGCGGCAAGGCGGCCCTGCTGGGGGCGCTGGCGGCCGAGCGCGGGGCGTTCCTGCTGGCCTCCGAGAAGCAGCCGCACCGGGCGCGCCTGGTCGAACGGGCACTGGCCGGCAACCCGGGCCCGTACCAGGTCATCGCCGCGGACGGCACCCGCCCGGCGTGGCTGCCGGGGTCCTTCGACCGGGTGCTGATGGACGTGCCGTGCTCGGGGCTGGGCGCGCTGCGCCGCCGCCCCGAGGCGCGGTGGCGGCGCCGGCCGCAGGACCTCGAGGGCTTCGCGCCGCTGCAGCGCGCCCTGCTGCGGGAGGCGCTGACCGCGGTGCGGGTCGGCGGCGTCGTCGGCTACGCGACGTGCTCGCCGCACCTGGCCGAGACCCGGGTGGTGGTCGAGGACGTCCTGCGCGGCCGGGGTGCGGGAGCCGACCCGGTCGCGGCCGAACTGATCGACGCCCGCCCGTACATGCCGGGCGTCCCGGCCCTGGGCGAGGGCCCGGACGTCCAGCTGTGGCCCCACCTCCACGGCACGGACGCGATGTACCTGGCCCTGCTGCGGCGGACGGCTTAGGGGCGGGGCGGGAGCTGAGGCGCGGGGGCTTCGGCCGACCGGGACAGGCCGGCCGCGTCGGCGGCCGCAGGGCGGCGTTCACGCGGGTCCGCGGCGGTGAGTGGGGCGGCAGCCGCGGCGGGCAGCGATGCGGGTGTGGGCGGCGGCCTGCTGGGCGGGAGCCCAGGGGCGGGGTCGCGGTGGACCGGGGTCGGTGGGTGTCCGGGGGCTTCCCGGCCGCCCATTGTCCTTTCGGTGCGGGCCGGCGCGTCAAGGGCGCTCCCTGCGGTCGCGTCGCTGCGCGATGGCCTTCGGCCACCCTTGACCCGCCGTCCCACCCCGAAATGCCAAAGAGCTGCCGGGAAGCCCCCGAAGGATGGCCAGGGGGTCAAGTCCAGCCTCCACTCTCGTCAGAGAGGGCAGTCCGGGTCCCGATGTGCAGAATCCTTCCTCCCCACCTCACCACCCCGCCCGGCACCGGGCATCCGGGAAGCCAAGCCCCCAAGGCCCGCTAAAGGGGCCCTCTCCGCAGCCGCGGGGCTCCAACCTGCACGAGACGACGAAGAGATGACTGCCGGGAGCGGGGAAGCGCCCCAGATCGCTACGCGCTCCTCATTTCTCGGCGTCCGGCCGCCGTCTGGGGCTGGTAGACGCGGCAGATCGCTACGTGGTCCCTCACGTCTCAGCGTCTTGCGGTCGTCTGGGGCTGAGAGGTGGAGAGATCTAGGATCGGCGGCATGGGGGACGTGTTCGAGTCCGGTGAGGGACTCGCCGGGGGCCGGTATCGGATCGACGGGCTGCTCGGTAGCGGCGGGATGGCCCAGGTATACCGGGCGTACGACCGCAGTCTGTCGCGGCCGGTGGCTGTGAAGACGATGCGGCCTGACCTTGGGTTCGACGCCGGATTTGCGGCCCGGTTCAGGCGAGAGGCGCAGGCGATGGCCGCGCTGGGGCATCCGAACGTGGTGACCGTGCACGACACCGGGGAGGAGCCGCAGGACGACGGGCCGCCGGTGCCGTACTTCGTCATGGAGCTCGTCGAAGGCGCCTCGCTGGCCGACCGGCTGCGCGGAGGGGCCTTGCCTCCGGCCGATGCCGTGAGCATTGCGGGCCAAGTCCTGTCGGCGCTGGCGGCCAGTCATGCGCACAAGCTGGTGCATCGCGATATCAAGCCCGCGAACGTGCTGTTGACCGACCACGGTGTCGCCAAGGTGGCCGACTTCGGGATCGTGCGGGCGGCCGATGGCGCCGGGACCGTGCTGACGGGCACCCGCATGATGGTCGGGACCCCGCAGTACATGTCGCCCGAGCAGGTTCAGGGCAGCAAGTACCTCGACGGCCGGTCCGATCTGTATGCCGTCGGGGTGCTGATGTTCGAGATGCTGACCGGGCATCCGCCGTTCGACGGCGACGACCCGTTCGCCGTCGCGTACCGCCACGCGACGGAGACCCCGCCCACCTTGGCGTCCCAGGGAGTGCAGGGCCACCCCCATCTGCAATCCGTGCTGGACCGGGCTCTGGCGAAACGCCCCGAGGACCGCTTCCCCGACGCGGAGTCCATGCGGAGAGCACTCGAGGCTCCCGTCCGACCTGCCCGCCCCGGGTCGCACAGGAGCGCCATGGCGATCGGCGGCATCTGCGTGGCCGGCCTCCTGGTCACAGGTGTCGCCCTGGCCCTCCAGAACGACGGCTCCCCCGAGACCAAGCCGTCCCCGTCCGCTTCAGCGCCTTCGCCCAAGCCGGTCGCCTCGGGCCAAGTGACGGTCCAGCTCGACAGCGCGAGTGAAAGCAGCTGGATCAGTGTGAAGGACAGCGCTGGACGCCCCGTCTTCGACGGCGTCCTGAACGCGGGGGAGACCAAGACGTTCACGGATCCACAGCGCATCAACCTTGTCCTGGGCAACGCAGGTGCGGTCCAACTCACGGTGAACGGCCGGAGAATCCAGGGGGCGTTCCAGCCGGGACAGGTCGAGCGCCTCACCTACACGAAGGACAGCTGAGCCATGACGCGCGCCCTGGTACTGATCGACCTGATGCCCCGTATCGTCGCCCTGCCGCTGGCCCCGTACGCGGGAGAGGACGTGCTGGAGCGCTGTCGCGGACTGGCGAAGGCCTTCCGCGCCGCAGGTGAGCTGGTGGTCGTGGTGCGGGTCGAGCGCCCGAACGTCGAGGAGCAGCCTCCGGGCAGCGGCTTCTCCCCGGGCCTGGTCGAGGACGGCGACGTGGAGGTGGTCAAGCGCACCATCGGCGCCTTCCACGGAACCGGGCTCGACGACCGGCTGCGCGAGCGCGGCGTGGACACGGTGGTCGTGGCCGGCCTGGTGACCACGATGGGGGTCGAGTCGACGGCCCGGGCCGCGAGCGACCACGGCTACGCGGTGGAGTTCGTCGCCGACGCGATGTCAGGATTCGCCGCCGACGAGCACCAATTCGCGGTGGAACGGGTCTTTCCCCGATTCGGCGAAGTGCGATCGGCCGCAGACTACCGCGCCTCTACCAGCCACAGGCGGCCGTCGGACGCTGAGACGTGAGGAACCACGTAGCGATCTGTCGCGTCTACCAGCCCCAGACGGCGGCCGGACGCCGAGAAATGAGGAGCGCGTAGCGATCTGGGGCGCTTCCCCGCTGCTGGCAGCCGTTTCGGTGATGCCTGGTGCAGGGTGGAGCCCCTCGGCTCCGGCGATGGACCTCTAGCGGGCCTTGGGGGCTCGGCTACCCGCATGCCCGGTGCCGGGCGGGGTGGCGAGGTGGGGAGGAAGGATTCTGCACATCGGGACCCCGACCGGTCTCTCTGACGAGGGTGGAGGCTGGACATGACCCCTGGCCATCCTTCGGGGGCTTCCCGGCAGCTCTTTGGCATTTCGGGGTGGGACGGCGGGTCAAGGGTGGCCGAAGGCCATCGCGCAGCGACG